>NZ_JBDNTB010000025.1:0-37193 GCF_047719395.1 Propionibacterium sp. | reverse complement strand
CGTGGCGCAGGCTCGGCAAGTTCGACAAGCCCCGGCCCGGTGAGACGGTGCGCTCAAAGATGGTCGGCGTGCGCCCGGCCTACGTGTGGGACGCCTCCCAGACGGCGGGCGACGACATTCCGGAGCCCCCACGTCCCAAGCTGCTGGAAGGTGAAGCACCCAGCGGGTTGTGGGAGGGGCTGGCCTCCCAGGTGAAGACCGCGGGTTTCGACCTCGTCGATGTCGCCGCGGCGTTGGAGATCTTCGGGGCGAATGGGGTCACTGACTACGCCGCTCACACGGTCACCGTCCGCAGCGATATGGATGCCGCGGCGCGGGTCAAGACGCTGGCCCACGAGCTGGGCCACGTCCTGATGCACGGTCCGGATAATCAGGAGGCGCGCCAGCATCGCGGGATCGGCGAGGTCGAGGCCGAATCCGTCGCCCTCATGGTCGGTGCAGCCCACGGGATGGACACGACGAGCTACACGATCCCGTACGTCTCCACCTGGGCCGCCCAGGTGGAGGGACGCGAGCCTGCCGAGGTTGTCAAAGCCACCGGCGAGCGCGTCCGGTCGGTCGCCCTGAAGATCCTGGATCAGCTCGACACCGCCCAGGTCGGCAACGGCACCCCACCCGGGCTCGAACGCGACACCCCCACCCGCGACGCCCCGAGACAGCCTGCTGCTGCGGATCGGGCGGCACCGGCACGGCGGGAACCGGTGCTCGCTGAGGCCAGGAGCCTGTGATGCCCGGCCTGTCCGCGTTCACACAGACGCTGATGCGCATGCCGCCTGGAGCCTCGACGGGCGAGGCGGCGATGGCGATGGCATCTGCTGGAATTCCCGTGTTCCCCGTCGCTGTCAACGGCAAGCAGCCGCTGACCCGGCACGGATTCCACGACGCCACCACGAGCCATGCTCAGATCCGCCACTGGTGGGCGTCGACTCCAGGGGCGAATGTCGGGATGCCTACCGGCGCCCGCTCGGGTGTCGTCGTGGTCGACGTGGATGTCCACGGGCCCGCCAACGGGTACGTTGCCCTGGACCGCGCCGACGCGGCAGGACTCCTGGACGGGTGGGAGGCGTTCGTGCGCACCCCCTCGGGCGGGCTCCACGCCTACTACCCAGCCACCCCTGGTATCGAGCAACGATCGTGGCAGGCCGCGCGGGCTGGCATCGACTTCCGCGGAGACGGCGGTTACATCATCGTCCCGCCGTCCAACCGAGTCATCGACGGCCAGCGCTGTTCCTATCGGCTGGAGAAGGTGACCGGCGACCGGCCGCAGCCACTGGATGCGGGGCGGCTGCGCCGTTTCCTCGATCCAGCACCACCGCGGACACACGGCCCCCCGTCGCAGGCGATGGATCACGCGGTGAATGTTGAGCGGCTCGCCTCATGGGTGGCCCGTCTCCAGGAGGGTGAACGCAACCACGGGTTGTTCTGGGCGGCCTGCACCATGGCCGAACACCGCGTCCCGCCCGGGCAAACACTCGACGTGCTGACTACTGCCGGTGGTCAGGCGGGACTCTCCGTGCGTGAAGTGACGGTGACGGTGCGTTCGGCCTACCGCACCGTCACCACCGCACCCACCAGCAGTCCTCCATCCACCTCACCGGCACCAGTACCCTCACTGGACCGCTCACCACCGCCGATTTCTGCTGCTCGGAGCCTGTCATGAACCCCCGGGCCGGGAGCCGCTGGGCCGTCATGACGGCCGTAGCAGGGACGGTGTTCATCGCGGTGGGGGCCTTCTGGTTGTCCTTCACCTCTCTGGCCGACCTGGCGCGGCGCTCGGGGATTGGGGCGGGCCAAGCGTGGGCATGGCCGCTGATCGTGGACGGCATCATCGTCGTCGCGACCGTCGCCGTCGTTGCCCTGGCCGGGACCCGAGCGTCCTGGTATCCGTGGGCGCTGTTGATCGGCGGGGCCAGCGTCTCGGTGACGGCGAACGCGATCCATGCCGTCATCGCTGCAGATGCCGATGTGCCTGGCATCCTCGCCGGTGCCGTCGCTGCGGTCCCGCCCGTGGTGCTCCTGGCGATCACCCACCTGACCGTCGTTCTCACCCGACCACCAGACGCTCAAGCCGATGCGAAACTCTCCGGCATCCCGGTGGGTCTGGGGTTCGAGGCCGAAGACAAAGCTCCGATCGCCAGCCCGGAGCTCTCTGAGGGTCCGATCTCACCGGTGTTGATCGCTGGCGGGACGGGTACCGAATCTGCATACGGCGACGACCTCAACCCAGGGCACTCAGGTGATCGCCGCGTCCGGGCTGCGGACCTACACGAGGTGGGTTGGTCAAACAAACAGATAGCCCGCGAGCTGGGCGTCCATCCCTCCACAGTTGGCCGCTGGCTTACCGCTCTCACTGAACAGTCAGACGACGAGTCCACCGACGACGAAGCGCCGAACAACACGCCAGAAGTCCTGAGTAATCAGGCACCCAATGAAGAGGAGAACTCATGAGTACCGACGAGCAGACCCCAGACCCCGTGGCCGGGGACATCGCTGGCGCCACCGGCACACCGGATGCCATCGAAGCCACCAGCATCCGGCACCACGACCCAGTCATCGACCCGGCGTTCAGCCCGCACCAGCGTGTGGGACGTGGCGTGGACTGGGTGCGCCCCACCGACCTGATGGCCCGCAGCGGTTCCAGGGTCGCGGGCGCCGGGATCGACTTCCAAGCAGACATGGCCCGCCGCTCCCGCCACGCCGCAGCGACCAGCGCCCGCGCTGTCGCGGCCAGGGCACGCAGGCTCCCACCGGTCTCCGCTTTCGGCCGCGGCCACAGCTCCGAGCCGGTGACGAGGGATTCGGTCGGCATTCCGTGACCTGAGGAACCACGACCATCAGGCCGCCTCACCCCGCCGCCAACGTGCGGCGTGGGGACGGGTGCGCACCTGTTGGTCAAGGAGGTACCAGCAACCATGACCACCACGACGACACGATCAGAATCGGGCGAGGACTTCACGACCAGTGAGGGACTGCGCCGACTCCTCATCCGGCTCCACGAGGCAGGCCCCACCAGCTGGGAACACGACCGCACCGCCGACGCCCTCGTCGCCTATGCGGCCGAGAAGTACGCAGGGCTGGCCCGTAAGCACGGGCTGGACCCGTGGGAGGCCGCCAGCGCCGCCTTCGAAGCGATGCGCAACGAATCCACCCGCACCGCGCGGGACCCCTGGGCCGTGGTCACCCACGCCGTCCAACTGTCCTGCATGGCCGAGGAACGCGGCCAAGGTCTGCTGTGCTCAACGCATCAGGCCCGGCGCCGCAAGTACGAGGATGTCCACGACCCCGAGCGGATCTCGGACCGAGAGACCCCACTGTCGGACTACCACCCTTCCTTTCAGGTCTACGACCACATCGACGACCCCGACACCGACGGTCGCGAGGAGAGCACGGAAGAGTTGGCTGAGGAGGCGCTGTCGGCACTGAACGCGGTCGACGAGTGCGTCGCCTTGTTCATCGGGCTTGGCTGGCCAGCCGACGCGGCCCGCACCGCCATCCACTACGTGACCACAGCCCTCTCACGCACCCATTCCAGGCTCTCCGCCTATGAGGGACTGCGCCGCGACAAGTACGCGCTCGCGTTCCTGGACCTGCCGCAGAACTCCTGGCGAGTGCTCCTGCACGCCCTGTTGGGCTACCCGCATCCCGCGTTACAGGCCACCCCGGCTGGGCGCGGGATTCTCATGCGCCTGGTCATCGGCGAACCCATCCGCTCGATCCTCCACGACGAGGACCTCATCCTCGCGATCGCGCTCGCCGCTCCGGGCAGGGCCGGGTGAACGACTGTGGGCGCGACCAGCGGGCATATCGAACTGGAACGGACCGTGAGTTCGATCCAGGTCGGGGCGCGCCACCGCCGCGACCTCGGCGACATTGAGGGCCTCGCCGCCTCGATCCACAAGTATGGGCTGCTCCAGCCGATCACCATCACGCCCGATGGGGTCCTCGTCTGTGGGGCCAGGCGCCTGGCGGCGATCAAGAAGCTCGGGTGGGAGACCGTGCGCGTGTGGGTGCGCTCGGGAATCTCCGACCCGCTGGCCTACCTGCTGGCCGAGCAGGACGACAACGTGTTGCACAAGCCGCTCACCCAATTGGAGCAAGCCGGACTCTATCGAGAGATCAACGAGCTGCTCCGTGAGGACGCCGACCGCCGTAAGGAAGCCACTCAGTTCTCCAGTGTGCATCAACCTGGGGATGACGGTCCCGCAAAATTTGCGGGACCGTCAGAGTCTTCCGGGGACCGCCGCAAGCAGGCGGCCAACATGATCCCCGGCGGTGCCTCCTATGCCACGCTGGACAAGGTCACCTGGCTCCAAGACGTCGCCGCTGATCCCGACCAGCCCGAGCACATCCGCCACCAGGCCGAGCACGAGCTGGCGAACATTGAGCAGGGCGCTCACGTGCATCCGGCCTGGCAACGCATCCGCGACCTCACCGCCACAGCCGCCACCTCCCGCTCGGAGAACGCCGCACGCCTGGCGGAAGAGGCACTCGCGAAACTCCAGGCCGAGCAGCGCACCGCAGGCAAGAAGCGCCCGGCCACGACCAAGCCGAAAGCACCCGTTGCCTCTGAGATGGAGGCGTGGCCGCCGCGTACCTTCGTCCACACGTGGCAGGGCTTCGCGCCTGGCTGGTGGGACCACTTCGACGTTCTCATCCTCGTCGACAAGCTCACCGCCACCGAGATTGACGAGTTCTTCACCTTCGTCGACGACGCCACGGCCTTCGCCGAACAGATCCGCGCCGCCCTGGCCACGCCCGCGCTCACGGGCATGGAGCAGCGCTCGCACCTCAAGGCCATCTGAGCCTTCGGGTAGCTCGGTACACCTGCTGGGTATGAAGACTCCAGCCGACTCGCGCGCCCGACGCCGCCTCATCACCCTGATCGCCACCGGAACCGCACTGGTGGTGCTGGTGGCGTTCGGCGTCTACGGCCTCCTCACCGGACCAGCGAAACCGTCGAGTGAGCCCTCGCCGCCAGCTCCCTCCGGGCCAGCAGTGCCCGCTCCCCGCGCCCGGCCAACGCCGATGCAACCGACAGCGCCTGTGGTGCGAGGAAGCCGCGACCCCCAGACCTTCGCAGGCAATGTCGCCCTCGCCCTGTTCACCTGGGACACCACCACCGGACTCATGCCCCTGGACTACACGTCCGCCCTCCTCGATGTCGGCGACCCGACCGGCCAAGAGCAAGCGGGCCTGGCCGCCGACATCGCCACCTACCTGCCCACCCGCGACGCCTGGATCGACCTGCGCCAGTACGCCACCACGCAGACCCTCACCATCGACTCGATCCAGGTCCCCAACGCGTGGAACGAGGCCGTGGAACAGGCGCACCCCGGACAACTTCCAGATGGGGCCGCGGCGTACACGATTCACGGCACCCGCCAGCGCGACGGCGTCTGGAATGGGGCACCGACCTCGGCCGAACGGGACGTGGCGTTCACGGTGTTCATCGCCTGCCCGCCCGACGAGACGTGCCATCTGCTGCGCCTGTCCCAGCTCGACAACCCTCTGGGCTGACAGGCAGGAGACCGTCATGTTGAAGAAGATCGGCCTCCTCGCCACCGCACTGGTCCTCCTGGGGCCGATGCTCGGGCTGGTCGGCGTCGCCCTGATCATGAACCCCGCCGCCAACGCGTCCTGCACCACCACCGGCAGCGCGAGCGTCGCCGTCGGAAACGTCCCGGACTCACTGGAGGTGACCACCGCGGCCGGAGAGGCATTCACCCTGAACCGTCAGCAGCTCACCCACGCCGCGACCATCATCACCGAAGGCTCCACAATCGACGGCGTCACCCGCGACGGACTCCAGATCGCCCTCATGGCAGCGCTCACCGAGTCAACACTGCGGATGCTCGCCAACACCGGCACCTACCCCGAATCCGGGAACTACCCAAACGACGGGAACGGTGGAGACCACGACAGTCTCGGCCTGTTCCAGATGCGTCCCCAATCCGGCTGGGGCACCGTCAAGCAGCTCATGGACCCCACCTACCAGGTCAAGGCGTTCTTCGGCGGACCCAAAGGCCCCAACTACCCCTCGCCCCGCGGCCTGCTGGACATTCCCGGCTGGGAGCAGATGGGCACAGGAGAGGCCGCCCAGGCCGTGGAAGTCTCCGCCTTCCCCGACCGGTACGACAACTACGCGCCCGTCGCCGAGAAGATCCTCACCACCCTCACCACCGGCGGGACCGGCTCCGGCACGGTGCCCGTGGTGACGGGCGAGACCTCCCGGGTGGTGTTCCCACTACCGGAAGGAACGTGGGTGCAGACTTCCGAGTTCGGGCCGCGCATTGACCCGATCAACGGGGAATCCCGCATCCACTCCGGCATCGACCTCGCGGCCCCGCAAGGCACACCGATCCTGGCCGCCGCCGATGGCACCGTCACCCGCGCCCAATACACCGAGACGGGCGGCGGGATCATCGTCATCGAACACCACATCGACGGCGCCACCCTCGCCACCGCCTACATCCACATGTGGGAGACCGGCATCCACGTCACCGCAGGACAATCGGTGACCGCGGGCCAACACATCGGCGGCGTCGGATCGTCTGGACACTCCACAGGACCGCACCTGCACTTCGAGGTCCGCCCCGGCGGCACCGACAGTGAGGCCATCGACCCAGCACCCTGGCTCAACGACCACAACGCTGCCGACCTGCCCGAAGCCACCGGAGACACCGACAGTGACGGCTGTTCCACCTCTACCACCGCGGGCGACCCCGCAGCCTTCCCCGAAGGGGACCCCAACGCGCTGGTAGATGATCCGACGACCGGCGGGCAGATCACGGCTCGCATGGCCTACGTGATGGCCCAGACCCAGCAGGCCTTCCCCGACACCTCTTGGTCCTGCTACTCACCGCGTAGCGGTACCAAGTCCGAGCATCCACTCGGGCGGGCCTGCGACATCACTTTCGGCAACCCCATCGGGAAGCGCCCCACGCCTGCGCAGTTAGAGGCCGGGTGGGAGGTCACGAACTGGGTCAAAGACCACGCCGAAACCCTCGGCGTCCAGTACCTGATCTGGCAGGGCACCATCTGGAACATCGACCGCGACTCTGAGGGCTGGCGGCCCTACAACGGCGGCGGCATGCACGACCCTTCTGACATCACCGGAGGCCACTACGACCACCTGCACATCACCGTGAAGGAAGGAGCCCTGTGATGGACGTGTTCCCCAACTTTGACGGCCTGAGCGGCATCGGCGACCTCAAGACAGTCATCGGCGCCGCACTCACCATCGTCCTGGTCATCGCGGTCCTCATGATCATCGTCTCCGCCATCATCTGGGCCATTGCAAGCAGCACCGGGAACACCAGTGTGGCCACGAAAGCCCGCGCGGGTGTCCTCGTCGCGCTTGGAGCTGCGGTCCTCGCTGGGGCGGGGGTCGCCTGGATCAACTGGCTCATCCAGCTGGGCGAACAAATCTAGGACTCTGTTATGTCGCGCTCCTCCGATTCTTCCAATCTCCTGAAGATGTTCGCGAGAAGAATTACAGAATCAGCAGCAATTCCCGCTTGCCTTCTGTCCGGCGTCCTATGCTTAACAGATTGGGCTTGCTCAATAGCCGCCCGCACGAGTTTCCTAAGCTCTGCATTTGACTTGCCATCGAGTTCAACTTCTACGACCCGTTCGAGCCTCGCCTTAGTTTTTGCGACAGCTGGTTCATCCTCTTCAGCCGGAAGATGACGCTCTCGCCGATAAGCGGCAGCGGAGAGATTCTCCAAGACAATTACACAATCATTGCCGATATTCCGATAGTCCTGAGAAGTCGTTGCCTCTCGAAAGTGGCGGCGTAATTCAGCGATCTCCTCATCAACCTGAGTCCACCCTGTTCTAGGACGCTCGGTCACGGGTACTGCCAATTCATGGGTGAGTGTGCCTGCCTGCATGTCAGCTAGCAGATCGTGAACAGGATTGAAAATACCGGCAAGGATCTGACGCCGGGATTCCCAACCCCCTGTGCCCGACGCTCCTTCTCTTTTCCAGTAATGGTAGAACTCTTCGAAGTCGGAAAAGGGTGGGGAGAACGGCACGTTCAGTCGACGTAATACTGCTCGGAGCGCAGACATTGAGGCTCTAGAATCATCCACGGTGAACCTGGGATGATTTGAAGTACCCCGCTCGATGTACTCATCATGGACGAGGCGTGCCAGTGCAACAGCAGCGTCAATATCTGTTGGCGATGTCGCTATTCCAGCGTGGACTTGCTTGATCAAGTTTCGGTCCAGCATGCGTTGCTTCGTTCCCCAGGGTCCGGCACCGGGGCGTTCAGTCAAGAAATCTTCGGGGCGCATGCATCCAACGCTAGTCGCAGTGAGGCGACTCATCAGTGATCTGGGCGCGCGCGTGCACCTGCTGGTCGACCATGTTTCTAGTTTGCCGCCCGCCGGGTGGTTCTGATCTTTGGGAGTTCATCGTGATCGACCTCGCATCCGTCCTCGTCCAGCTGCCCGCCATGCTGCCCATGGACATCGACATCAGCCCCAACGACTCCGGCCTGCCCGGGATCTCCCAGCTACGCACCATCGTCGGCGCCGTGATGACCATCGGGCTGATCCTGTCCGTCCTCGCGCTCATCATCTCGGCGATCGTGTGGGGCTTCGGCTCCAACTCCTCCAACCCGCACCTGGCCGGGCGAGGCAAGATCGGCGTCCTCGTCTCCTGTGGTGCGGCCGTGGTCTGCGGCGCTGCCGTCACTCTCATCAACTTCTTCTGGAACGTCGGCCAGCAGGTCTGAGGCCAGCCACGCTCCGTTTCACCTTGGGAGGTTTGTGATGGGTGTCTGCGATGTTCCCGTCATCTCAACGGTCTGTGATGCCGCCGGTGAAGCCGCCGCCACCCTCGTGTCGGCGCCCTTCGACTGGCTGGCATCCACCATGGGCCAGGCCGCAGGATGGCTCATCGAGGCCATGTGGAAAGTCTTCGACTCCACCACCCTCGTCGACGTCACCGCCAAGGGCTACCTGGACGTGTACAACCTGCTCTTCGGCATCGGCGTGTTCATCGTGCTGCTCTTCTTCTGCTTCCAACTCATCCTCGGCCTCATCCGCCGCGAACCCTCCGCCCTGTCCAGGGCAGCACTCGGGGCGGGCAAAGCCGTCCTCGGCTCCTTCCTCGTCATCACCCTGACCGCCACCGCCCTGGAGATCGTCGACCAACTCTCAATCGGCATCGTCCAAGCAGCCGGGGAAACCACCGGAACCATGGGCGACAAGATCGCGCTGCTCACCGCGGGCCTCACCGCGATCAACATCAGTGCTCCAGGCGTTGGCGCGATCGTGACGATCTTCCTCGCCGGACTCATGATCTGCGCGGTCGCCATCGTCTGGTTCAGCCTCCTGATCCGCAAGGCACTGCTGCTGGTGGCAATCGTGCTGGCCCCGGTCGCCTTCGCCGGTGCCGCATGGGATGTCACCCGCTCCTGGATCGGCAAGTGGGCGGCCTTCGTCGTGGCCTTGATCGTCTCCAAGCTCGTCCTTGTCGTCGTGTTCCTCATCGCGATTACCCAGGTCGCCACCCCCATCGAGGCAGACCTGTCGGCGGTGACCGAACCCATCACGGGAATCGTGCTGCTGTTCATCGCCGCGTTCGCCCCCTACATGGTCTACCGGTTCGTCTCCTTCCTCGGCTTCGACCTCTACCACGCCATGGGCACCGAGCAAGAAGCCAAGGGCGCACTCAACCAGCCCGTCCCTGTCCCCTCCAAGCCGCAAGCAGATGGGGTGAAGAAAGTCCTCGACGGCGGTGACGGCGGAGGCTCCGGGTCAAGCGGCGGAGGAGGTGGTGGTAGAGGCGGTTCTGCACCACCCACGCAGGCCGCACCCACGTCGGGCCCCGCGGCCACCACTGAAACCGCAGGAGCCGGTGGAGGTGCCGCCGCGGCAGCAGGACCCGCAGCGGCGGTCATCGTTGGCGCCGAAGTCGCCGAAACAGCCGCCGAGGCCGGGCCCACGCTCGGCCACGAGGTCGGCGACCAAGCCGAGTCCGCCGCTGACGCCGCCGACCAGCCAGGAAGCACCCCGCCACCCGAGCAGAGCAACCCCGGCACGCCACCACCGTCGACGCCGCAGCCGAACCCGCCATCGAGCGATCCCGCACCACCACAGAGTCCGCCACCTGCTGAGCCGAAGCCACCGGCTGACCCGCCCGCGCCCCAGCCACCCAAGGAGTGAGCACCATGACGTCAAGCAGTACTCCCGGGTCCGACCTGGTGCCGGTGAAGTTCTCCCGGCTGACCCGCAGAGGTGTCCTCCTGGGACTCTCCCTGTCACAGCTCGTGACACTGGGTGTCGGGGTGGTCTCGTTGGTGTGGGCGTTCTACGCAGGAGGCGGCATCCTCATCGCCATCACCGCACCCATCTGGGTCCTGGCCGCAGCTCTCACCTGGATACCCCTGTCCGGACGCCCCATCGTCGAATGGGTACCCGTGGGTTTCTGGTGGATCTGGAAAACCACCGGCGGCCAGCTGCTCTACCGCCGCCGCATCGTCAAGCCCCGCCCCGCGGGCACCCTCGCCCTCCCCGGGGACAACGCACGCCTGCGCGAATACCGCGACCCCATCACCGGGGCAGGAATGATCCACGACCCTTCTGCCGCCACACTCACCGCCGTCATCTCCGTCACCCACCCAGCATTCGTCCTGCTGGACCCCGGCGAACAGGAACGACGCGTCACCTCCTGGAGCCGGGTGCTGGCCACCGTATGCCGCTCCGGGCGGGTCTCCATGCTCCAAGTCCTCGAACGCACCCTGCCCGATTCAGGCACCGGACTCGCCGAATGGTGGTCCACCCACGGCACCCATGACTCATCGTGGGCATCTACCACCTACAGTGAACTGATCGACCGGGCCGGACCCGCAGGCGAACGCCACGCCACCACCTTGTCGCTCTCGCTGGATATGAAGGCAGCCGCCCGACAGATCCGCACCGCAGGCGGCGGCATCCGCGGCGGCGCCGCCGTCCTCCGCCAAGAAATGAACACCCTCGTCGCCGCCCTACGCTCCGCCGACCTTGCGCCGTCCGCGTGGTTGACCTGCGGACAGATCGCCGTCATCCTGCGCTCCGCCTATGACCCCGCCGTCGCCGCCACCCTGGAACGTCACGGGGAACTCGGCCAGAACCTCGCCACCGCCGGACCCGTCGCCGTCAACGAATCCTGGAACCGGCTGCGCACCGACTCCGCCCACCACGCCGTCCTCTGGATTAGTGAGTGGCCGCGCTCCATGGTCTACCCGGGCTTCCTCGCACCCATCCTGCTCTCCAACGGCATCCAACGATCCTTCTCCCTGCTGTGCACCCCGATGCGCTCCGACCAAGCCGCCCGCGACATTCGCAAGAAGAAGACCGAGTACATCTCAGACGCCGCGCAGCGCCAGAAGATCGGGCAGATCGAAGACGCGAGCCAGACCGCCGAATACCACGACGTCCTGAAGCAAGAAGCTGACCTCACCGCGGGGCACGGCATCCTCCGCTACACCGGCCTCATCAGCGTCTCCGCCACCACCAGCGACGACCTCGACGCTGCGGTCGCCGCCATCGAACAAGCCGCAATCCAAGCCTCCTGCGAGACACGACTCCTCGTTGGCCAGCAGGCTCAGGCATTCACCGCGGCGGCGTTGCCGTTATGCCGGATCGTGTGAAGGCTGGCGATTGTCTCTGAAGAGCTACGAGGTCACTGCTTCATCGTCGGCGGGAACAACGTCGTTGGGAAGAGAGCACTCCAGATCTGTATCGTCGTCTTCGATCACTTCGACGTCGACGACATCTGCGTCCCCGCGGTGGCCGGGCTTCGTCAACTCCAAGCTTGCGAGATGCTTCTGCAAGCGCTTTGACATCGGCAAGAACGTGCCAAGTGAGAGCCCGCCGGACAGGACCGCGCCGACTACGGGAATGGCCTTTGCGATCCCGTTGGCGAACAACTTCTTTGTCATGCCGACACCGAGATATCCTGCAACCTTCTTCACAACGGGATAGATGACTCCCTTCGTCAACGCCTTCTGGGGGAGCTTCTTGGCCACGTTGGCCGCGATCATCCCCGCGACCTTGGCTACTCCGCCTTGGGCGACCTGAACGCCAACCATCACGCCCACGAATAGGGTGAGGATTCCTTCAGTAGCCTCGTCCATTTCCTCTGATGCGTCTCCGAAGAGGTCAGGCCACCCATATATGTAAGCGAGCTTTTGAGCGATGCGGAGCATGTGGCCCACGTACTGAGCCATATCGGCGGGTACTGTGCCGAGCATCGCAAGTCCGCCGGGGATACCAGCGAGGGTCGAGATGCCGGTTACCTTGGTCGTCTCGTATGTGACTGAGGTGTTGGCGACGTCGGTGATGACCTTGAGCGGCACCCCTGCGGCTGCCGGGCTCTCCGCAATCGCTCGCTCAATCTGATCTTCAGTGCAGTAGCGCTTGAGCGCGTTCCGAAGGTAGGCACCGCGGTTGATGCGGACGCCTGGGAGCTTCGCGGCAGCCTCCAGAACCTCGGAAAACTTCGAGCCGGGGTTCTCCAGCTCCTTCTGTTGTGGCATGCCCCTAATCGTACGAGAAGGCACCGACACGTTGCAGGGACGTCCGGCGCACCTGCCTTCCACACGACTATGAGGGAGGCCGTCATGCCCACGTTCTACGATCCCGGCGCGGACGCCGGGGAAGCATCCGAGGCTCTGCGCGGGCTTGCGCACGCCACCCGGACCATCGAGCATCCGCAGGACATGTACTTGGTGCTCGGTGATCTGCTGTCAGGGGTGCG
Organism: Propionibacterium sp.; assembly: GCF_047719395.1. Lineage (NCBI taxonomy): Bacteria > Bacillati > Actinomycetota > Actinomycetes > Propionibacteriales > Propionibacteriaceae > Propionibacterium > Propionibacterium sp. The sequence continues at coordinate 24,443 of NZ_JBDNTB010000025.1, read as the reverse complement.
GTCGCTGCGGCAGGTCCTTGACCAGCTGAGCACCGCTCACGCCAGCGGCCGGGACCTGGCCTTCGACGACTACGGGGATCACGCATCCGGATCTGCCGATGCTCTGGCCGTAGCCGACGAACTCCACCAGACCGCGACGCTCATTGATCAGGCAGAAGACCGGCTCAATGTCGCGATGTCGGCAGCAGGGCGGATCGCCTGGCACACCGAACCCTCCACCGAACAAGTACCCGTGCGCCGCTGGGTCTCCGTGGTGTTCCTCCAGGATTCGGAGGCGGACGAGGTCCTCGACGTGATCGACCGCGACGGCCCGGATACCGCGATGGAGTACTTGAAGAATTGGGACTACGGGGACGAGACGACCGACGCGGCGATGGAAGACGGCCATGTCTACGACCTCCCACCCGCAGGCATGCTGGATCGAGAAGTCCGCGACGGGGACTACCAGATGACCTACAACCACTCCTTCGGCCACGTCGGCCTCTACCGCCTCCACACCATCGAACCCGACGACGTTCTCGACGACGAACCCACCCGTCCGGCTATGGCGCATGCTGAGGCGATGAGGGCGGTGCCCGACGGGTCCTGGTTTGAGCACCCGGGTGCCGCCGCGGTCAAGCAGTCACGGGGGCTCGGACTGTGACCGGCGAAGAACCCGAGACTCTACACACGGCAGTGCTTGTTGCCCCGGCGAAGGAACGGCGACGTCTGCGCAAGCAGCGCCGCCAGGCTGCGGCCCGACTCCAGGCCGAGCAGCGAGCCGCCGAACGCGAGGCGGCCAGAACCAAAGCCGCTGCAGAGCGCGCCGAGCGGAAAGCGACCACGTACCTGCCTTCCGCCGGTGAGCCCGGACCCGCACAGCTACGTTCACCTGGCAAGTTTCGGCTCCCGCGTCATCAGGACACCTCCGCAACCCTGGCCGGGGCCTACCCGTTCCTCGCCGAAGGTGGCCTGGGTTCCGATGGGGTCTTCGTTGGGCAGGACCTCTACTCGGGTGGCAGCTTCGTGTACGACCCGTGGGTGCTCTACGCCCGCGGCGTCATAACCGCACCCAACCTGGTCCTCGCGGGCATCGTCGGCTCGGGCAAGTCCTCACTGGCCAAGAGCCTCTACACCCGCTCACTCCCATTCGGGCGGCGCGTCTACGTACCCGGAGACCCGAAAGGTGAACACACCGCCGTCGCCGAAGCCGTCGGCGGCCGGGCCATCGTCCTCGGACACGGCATGTCAACCCGCCTCAACCCCTTGGATGAGGGATACCGCCCCGCAGGGATGAAGGATGCCGAATGGGCCTCCACCATCGCATCCCGACGCCGCGACCTCATCGGCGCACTGGCCGAAACCGTACTCACCAGACCCCTGTCTCCGTTGGAACACACCGCCATCGACACTGCCTTGACAGAGACAGTGCGGGGCAATGATGTGCCGATCCTGCCCATGGTCGTCGACCACATTCTCAACCCCAGCACGTCTGCCGACCCGGATGGGAGGCTCGCCGAGGATGGGCGCCTCGTCGGCCACGCCCTACGCCGCCTCGTCGCGGGCGACCTGGCCGGGCTCTTCGACGGGCCCTCAACCGTCACCTTCGACCCGACGCTGCCGATGATCTCCCTCGACCTGTCCCGCGTGACCGAGAACTCCACGTTGATCTCGGTGCTGATGACCTGCTCCAGCGCGTGGATGGAGTCGGCCCTGCTGGACCCGGCAGGCGGGCAGCGCTGGTGCATCTACGACGAGGCCTGGCGCCTCATGTCCCACCCCGCCCTCCTGAAGCGCATGGATGCGCACTGGCGACTCGCCCGCCACTACGGCATCGCCAACATGCTGATCTTCCACAAACTCACCGACCTGGAAAACGTCGGCGACCAAGGCTCTGCCATGCGATCCCTCGCCAACAGCCTCCTGGCCAATGCGGAGACCAGGATCATCTACCGGCAAGAATCCGACCAGCTCGGAACCACGGCCCGAACCCTCGGGCTGACCGGCACGGAGCAGAAACTCCTTCCCGGCCTCGGCGTCGGGCAAGGCCTCTGGCGCATCAAAGACCGCTCCTTCGTCTGCCAGCACCAGCTCCACCCCGACGAACTCGCCCTCTTCGACACCACCACCCGCATGACCAGCTGACGTCAGGGACGCCCGGTGCACCTGATCGGCATGAGTATTCACCACAGCCACTCCGCCGCCCCCGACGAGACACCGGTCAGCCTGCCGCTGGCCACCATCACGGTCGACCCCTACGGGGTCCTTACCGTCAGTTTGGACGGCGCCGAATATCCGCCGCCCTCGCCAACGGCACCATGGACGAAAAGGCGGTTCGGGGAACTCCTCGACGCCCTCACCGCGGACCGCACGCGAACCATCCGAGTCGAAATCCACGAGTCCGACGGCAGCACCTTCACCGACATCATCCGTGCCGCCCGCACCCCACATCCCGACTCGACCGATGAGTCGCCCGCGCCTCGTCGGGCCCGGCACCGCCACACGCCAGAAACCATCGAGGTGACCGGGGCCGGGTTCCAACCGGGCGAAGACGTCACCATCGCCCTCGTCCGGAGCACCACTGAAGCGACCGCGGCTGGGACCGTCCGCGTGACACTGAATCTCGGAGAACTGCCCACGGGCGGCGCCGACATTGTGCTGGTCGGGACTACCTCGGCTCGGGTCGTGACTCGGCGGGTGCCATGAGCACGCAGCGCCAATCCGGCTCGATGGGTGACGAGCTGACGAACATCCTCATGGTCGGGCTCGCTGCCCTCTTCGGCCTCATCCTCGCCATCCGTGGTGCAGGGTCTGTCGCTGCATTCGTGACCGGCGCCAAGCAGCCACAGGCAGGAATCGCCAGTGGGGTGGCGGTCCTGTTCAATCCGGGAGATCCCGCAGGTGCGCTCCACGCCGCCGGGCTCAGCCCCATCGCCTACTGGATCACCCTGACGCTCATGCTCGGCCTCCTCGGGGCGGCTGGTGCCTGGGTGTGGATCAAGTGGCGACGCCACTCCCGAGCAGTCGATGTGGACCCACACCGGTTGGCGGGTACGGCCACCGGCCACGAAGTCGCCACAGCCGCCTCCGCGAAAGCGCTGGTCCGCCGAGCCGGGACACTCCGCCCGTCCCTCGATACGCCAGAACCTCACGATGTGGGGTTCCTGCTCGGCCAGTCGAAGGGCAAACAGGTGTGGGCCAGTGTTGAAGACTCCATCCTCCTCATCGGCCCGCCACGCTCCGGCAAGGGCCTACACATCGTCATCCCCGCGATCCTCGACGCACCCGGTGCCGTGGTCACCACCAGCACCCGGCCCGACAATCTCACCGCCACCCTCACGGCCCGGCAGCAGATCGGGACCGTCGCCGTGTTCGACCCCCAGCACCTGGCCGAAGGCGTTCCCGCCGGGCTGCGCTGGTCGCCCATCCGCGGCTGCGACGACCCACTCACCGCCATGATCCGCGCCACCGGGCTCGCCGCCGCGACCGGCCTCGCCGACGGAGGGGTCGACGGAGGCGGATTCTGGGAAGGCAAGACCCGCGTCGCCCTTCAAGCCCTCCTCCATGCGGCCGCGTTGGATCACCGCACACCCGCCGAACTGTTCCGCTGGACCCTCGACCCCTCCGCCGCGGCAGACGCCGTCGCCATCCTCACCGGTTCACCCCACTCAGCGACAGGCTGGGCTGAATCCCTAGAAGCCATGATCGACGCCGACCCCCGAACCCGTGACTCCATCTGGCAAGGCGTCTCCCTCGCACTGGCAGCCCTGGCCGACCCCCGCGTCCTCGACGCCGTCAGCCCCGGGCCCGGTGAGCAGTTCGACCCCGAAGCCTTCATCCAAGACAAGGGCACCCTCTACCTCCTCGCTACCGGAGCAGGGGCAGGCAACAGCGCCGCCCTCGTCGCCGCGTTCGTGGAGGACCTCGTCGAAACCGCCCGTCGGATGGCCGCCCGCAGCCCGGGCGCACGACTCGACCCACCACTCCTTCTCGCCCTGGACGAGATCGGCAACCTCGCACCACTCCCATCCCTGCCGACCCTGATGGCTGAAGGCGGAGGCACCGGGATCACGACCATGCCCGTCCTCCAATCCCTGGCCCAGGCCAGGGACAAGTGGAGCGAGAACCAGGCCGGAGCCATCTGGGACGCCAGCATCGTCAAGATCATCCTCGGCGGTGCCTCCAACAGTCGAGACCTTCAAGACCTCGCCACCCTCATCGGTGAACGTGACGAGTACACCGATTCCATCACCCTCGGCGACCACGGCACCCGATCAAACCAGCGCTCCGTACGCCGGGTGCCGATCCTGCCACCCGACCGCATCCGCACCCTCCCATTCGGCACCGGAGTCATCCTCCTGCGCTCCACCCCGCCGATCATCACCGACCTGCATCCCTGGCCGAAACGCAGTGACGCCACCCAACTCACGCGAAACCGCGCGAGCATCGAAGCCCTCCTGCAACGGCCACCCCGCGCCGAATAGCCCAGCCCCCGAGTAGCCGAACGCTGGGAAGCCACGTGCACCTGCCTAGCACAGCGGTCACCACCGGGTGACTAACGAACTCCAGGAGCACACCATGGCCATCCACGCGCAGCAGTCCATTTCCGGCTTCATTGCGTCGGAACCGCAGCTCACGACTACGTCGAAGGGCGATCCTCGCTTATACCTCAGGTTCGGCCAAGAGCACTTCCGACGGGAAGAGGACGGAACCTTCACGCAGATGGAGACGACGTATCACCACTTGGTGATGTTCGGCCGTTCAGCAGAACGCCTGAGCAGCCGGTTCTCCAAGGGCGACAACTTCTTGGCCGAGGGATATGTCCGCCCGGTCAACTACGAGCGTGAAGGCCAGGCCGTTGAAAGCGAGGAGTTCGTCGCCAAGCGGATGGGGCATGACGCAGTGCGAACGCGCTACGACGTCGACCGCTCACCCCGTACCTCCGCAGCTCGGGAAACCGTCCAACGCGAACAGGAGCGGGCCTTCAACCCTCCGTCGCGGCGGCCGACGACCAACGCTCCGGTGCTCGGTCGCTGAACGTTGAGAGGAGCGCATCATGACTTCGCACACGCCAGGGTTTGACGATCAGCCCGACTACGACGACACGCAGAACCTGGTCGCCGAGCCTCCGCACCCCATCAACTGGAACCTGCTCACAGCTGCCGACCTGGAGCAGGAACTGCTCGAACTGAACCGGTGGGTCGACTGGCTACGCCACACCTACGGACTCCCGGCCTCCGTCATCCCACCCTACTGGCACCGCCACCCCGAACTGCTCTGGGAACTCTCCGCCCTCCACCTGCACTGGCTCTGTGCCTACGACCCTGATCAGAACGGCTCCGCGCCGCTGGGGTGGCATCGCGACTTCGCTGATGCCCGCCAGAGACTGCGCGACTGGGTGACTGCCTCCGGCACCCGCCTCGACCGGGACCGGCCCACACGGCAGACCACCTGGCCCGGGGAAGAACCTGCCGAACACGCAGAAGAGACGACAATCGTCGGCCGTGACGAAGACTTCGTCGAGTTCGTCCTTGACCAGGTTGAAGCCCGCCAGAAAGCCGAGGACGCGTTCTACGCCAGCATCGACCACGACACCGGGGAGGTGCGGGACGAGTGAGCACGTACTCCAAGAAGACGGGCCAGCGTCCGAACGATGAGCGGTCTCTGTCGGTCCGAGCCGTCCACCGGAATCCGGTCGACATCCACAAGCTCGCCGAAGCGCTCATACGCCTCACGTTGCAGGAGTCCGGCAAGGCGCGAGCCGATGCGCGGGCCACCGAGCTGCCCGAGACCTTGAGGGACCGACCAAACGGCCCTGTCGGAGTGACAGTCCAGCCGGTAGAATGAGCATCAAGCCTCGCGTCAAACGTGGGGTGTTGTGGTCCTAAACCCCGCCCACGGCGGGCACGCGAAACGTGGCCGATTCGGCCTAGTCCTAGAGCCTTCGGGTTCCTCTCACAAGCAACACCCCGCCGGGCGTTCCAACCCGACGCGAGGGACGCACCGCGTGAGAGTTGGACCAAAATGACTGACCGAGACCCCACCATCCGCACCGACCCCGTGCGCAGTCTCATCGACCCACCCCAAGGCACCGCACAGGCGGTGTCCTACCTACGCGTCTCCACCAAGGAGCAAGCGGAGAAGGGTGGCACCGACGAAGGCTTCTCCATCCCCGCCCAGCGGGAAGCCAACAGGCGCAAGGCCGAGCAGCTCGGCGCAGTTATCGTCGAGGAGTTCGTTGATGCAGGCGAGTCCGCCCGCAAGGCCGATCGCCCCGACCTCATGCGGATGATCAAGTACGTCAAACAGCACCGCGTCGCCTACTGCATCGTCCACAAGGTCGATCGTCTCGCACGCAACAGGGCCGACGACGTCACCATCCACCTCGCACTCCAGGAGTCCGGGGTCATGCTGGTGTCCGCCACCGAGAACATCGACGAGACGCCCTCGGGCATGCTGTTACACGGCATCATGTCAACGATCGCCGAGTTCTACTCCCGCAACCTGGCCACCGAGGTCATCAAAGGCATGACCCAGAAGGCTGCCAGCGGCGGGACGATCGGCAAGGCACCCATCGGCTACCTCAACGTCCGTGAGCGGGACGAACTGGGACGCGAAGTCCGCACCGTCGACTTTGACCCGGATCGGGCACCTCTCGTCGAGTGGGCCTTCAAGGCCTACGCGTCTGGCGACTGGACCGTCAGCCAGCTACACGACGAGCTGACCTCACGCGGTCTCACCACCCCAGCCACCCCGAAGCGCCCGTCAAAGATGCTCGCCGTCTCCAGCGTCCACCGGATGCTCACCAATCCCTACTACAAGGGCGAGATCACCTACCGCGGAGTCCTCTACAAGGGCTCCCACACCCCGCTGGTTCCGGCCCAAGTCTGGTACCAGGTCCAGTCCGTCCTCACCGCTCACAAGACCGCATCGGAGGCCACCCAAGTGCACGATCACTATCTCAAGGGCACCGTTTACTGCGGGCAGTGCGGGTCCAGGCTCATCGTCTCCAACGCCAAGAACAGCTACGGCAACGTCTACCCGTACTTCGTCTGCTCCGGGCGTCACGCCAAGCGAACCGATTGCTCGCGTCAGGCCATGCTCATCGACGAGGTCGAACACCTCATCGAGCAGTACTACCAGCGAGTCCAGGTCACCCACGCCCAGCGCCAGGCACTCAGCGGCATGATTCACGCAGAGTTCGACCGGCTCATGTCTGCCGAAGCCGACGAACTCGGACAGCTCACCGCCCACCGTGACCGTCTCGAACACGAACAGGACCGGCTCCTTCAGGCCCACTACGCCGAGGCCATCCCGTTGTCCGTCCTCAAGCGGGAACAGGACCGCATCCTTGGCGAACTCGACCAAGTCACACGGCGCATCGACGCCCACTACGGTGAGTACACCGACGCCCGAGCCCACCTCGACGATGCCCTCAACCTCCTGGAGAACTGCGCCGAGATCTACGCCCGCTGCGACGACGCAAACCGACGCCTGTGCAACCAAGCGTTCTTCACCAAGATCTACATCGACGAGGACGGCGACGTACGAGCCGAGAACGCCCGCCCCTTCGAAATGCTCCTGGACCCCGAGGTCAACGCGGACGCCCTCACCTGGGCCGCGAACGCGGACAAGGCCCGAACCCAGCCCGATGATTCATCGGGCCAAAGTTCGAGCCTTGTGCGTTGGGTGCACCAGCGCACAAGGCTCGAACCTTGGCACACAGAATCAGGGGCTGGGGTTCGGGCATTGCGGGATCGCATCGCCACACAAGAGGCCGGCGACCGGCACGAGGTACGTAGAATCTGGACATGAGTGACGATGTGCGGAACGTGCAGGATGCCTTGTCCCAGATTGCCGGATACTGGCAGCCGCACAGACTGACGAGCATCAACGACTATGACGTGAAGGTCGTCAAGCTTCAGGGCAAGTTCGTATGGCACATGCATCCCGACACCGATGAACTGTTCATGGTGCTTCGTGGTGAGTTGACGATCCAGCTGCGGGACCGCGATGTTGTCCTCGGCCCGAATGATGTGTTCGTTGTCCCGAAGGGCGTCGAGCACTGTCCGATGGCCGACGATGAGGTGCACGCCCTCTTGTTCGAGCCCCAGGGCACCGTGAATACCGGTGACGCGGGTGGTGAGAGGACTTCGGTGTTGCGCGAGTTCAGTCAGCAAACGGCTGGAGCCGGGAGCCGGCGTCGAGGAGAAAATTGAGCCAGGCGACCCCGGCGCCCGCGAGGGCGGCGGCCACGTCCTCGTCGTCCGGTTCGACCGAGGCGGTCCGGAGGGCCGGTGGTACTCGGTCAGCAGATTCTCCCGATCGGAGAAGCGCTCCGCATCGTGGAACCCCGAGTAGTTTGGCCGCCTCAGCCTGAAGCGGCAGGAACTGGCGCAGATGAGGGGCGGATGGGATGATCCGGGTGCGCAGGCAGCAGAGGGGAGAGCGCGGCGCCAAGCGCTGCGAACCCGACCGCCCACCAGAACGCCTGGTCGAATGCTGCGGCGACGTCGGCGAGGGTTTGTGCGCCGATGGCGGCGGCTTGCAGGATGACGGCGAGGACGGCCACGCCGAACGATCCGCCGATCTGTGTGGCGATGCGGGTGATGATGCTCGCGTGGGGTACTTCGGGTCGTGCCAGGCCGACGAACGCGCCTGCCATGAGGGGGATCGTGACGGCACCGAGTCCGGCGCCGCGCACGAGCAGGGCTGCCATGAGGAACCACTCATTCGTTGAGGTGCCCGACAATGCAAAGGGCACCGTAGCAAGGCCCACGACCACGAAGCCGACAATGGAGACCCAACGGGCACCGAATCGGTCGGTGAGACGGCCCGCGACCGAGCGGCTGGCAAGCGTGCCGAGCCCTTGGGGGATCAGGAGGAATCCAGCGCCCAGTGCGTCTGCGCCGCGGATCTCCTGCCAGTAGAGCGGCAGCAGAAGCATCACGCCGTAGAGAGCGATGCCGGAGAGGAACAGCAGTCCCGAGGATGCCGCGAGTGGCCGATGCACCAGCAGACCGATGTCGACCAGCGCGTCGCCGCCGCGGCGAAGCGCCCAGACGACGAAGCCGACCAGCAGCAGGACCCCGCCGATCGTCGGTGCCAGCACCTCGAGGCGGCTGAAGCCTCCGTCGCGGGTCACATTGGACAGTCCGTAGAGCATGCCGATCACGGAGGGCGACACCAGCAGCAGGCCGATCACATCCAGCTTCACCCGGCCACCCGGCTCATCCTTCGGCAGCAGGAGCCAGGCAAGGATCAGGCTGACCACGCAGAACGGCACGTTCACCCAGAACAGCCAGCGCCAGTCCAGGAAGTTCAGGATGAGGCCACCGAGCACCGGCCCGAGGATCGGGCCCAGCACGGTCGGCAGGCTGAGGGTGGAGATGACCCGGCCGAGGTCTTGCCCGTGTGCTGCCTGCACGACGAGCGTCGACATCAGCGGCAGCATCGCCCCGCCGCCAATGCCTTGCAGCACGCGGAAGGCGATGAGGCTGGAGGCATCCCAGGAGAGGCTGCACAGGATCGAGGCGACGAGGAACACCCCGAGGGACAGCATCCAGAGACGTCTGCCTCCGAGCCGAGCCTGCGCCCAGCCGACCACCGGGATCGTCACGCCGAGAGCGAGCAGGTATCCGGTGCTCACCCACTGGATCACGTCGACGGTGGTGTTCAGCTCGGTGACGAGTGTGTGCAGCGCCATGCTCACGATCGTGGTGTCGAAGACAACCGCCAGCCCGCCGACGATGACGACGATGGCGGTGCGCTTCAGGATGGGATCGAGCGGTTGTTCCTCGGCCATGGCCCCTCTTAAGATACAATCTGTAACAGTGGTCGCCCGATCGTACCTCCGGAGAATAGGATACGCAATGTCTCTTAGTGAGGAGCCGCAGACGCGGCGCCGGGGTGCGGCGTTGGAGTCGGCGCTGCTGGACGCGGCCTGGCAGGAGCTCTCTGAGCGCGGCTATGACGCACTGACCATCGACGGGGTCGCCGAGCGCGCGGGAACGAGCCGACCGGTGATCTACCGCCGCTGGGCGGGCAAGCCCGAGCTCGTGCAGGCGGCCCTCGTCCACGGATTGCGGACCGAGCGCGGCGCCGTGCCCGACACCGGGACGCTGCGCGGCGATCTGATCGCACTCATGCGCAGAGCGAACGAAGGCCGGGTGAGCGTGGCGATCATGGTCAGCGCGCGGCTGGGCGAGTTCTACCGCGAGACCGGAACAAGCATGGCGGACCTGCGGAACGTGATCGTCGGAGACGGCCCCAGCAGCATCGAAGCAGTCCTGGACCGCGCTGCGGCGCGCGGCGAGGTCGATCCCGCCACGATCACACCGCGGATCGCCCGACTGGCCCTGGACCTGTTGCGGCTCGAAGTCCTGATGACCTTCAGGCCGGTGCCGATCGAAGTCATCGAGGAGATCGTCGACACCATCTTCCTTCCCCTCGTCGAGAAGCGAGGCCATCAGATCGACTCCGAGAAGCCCGTGGCGCGCCCACGTGCACGTGGGCTTGACTGATGGCCGATTCTCCCCGCCCGCATCCCGACGACGAGTCGTCTCCGGTTCTGGAAGTCAACGAGCTGGTCGTCGCCTACGGGACGAGAATCGTTGTCCGCGGCGTGAGCTTCGAGGTGTCGCGCGGTGAGATTTTCGGCCTGTTGGGCCCGAACGGTGCTGGCAAGACCAGCACCCTGAGCGCCATCGAAGGCCTGCTTGCACCCGAGGGTGGTGCCATCCTCGTGGACGGGGTGGACGTACAACGCGACCCGCTCCGCGCCAGGGCATCCCTCGGCGTCCAGTTGCAGGCATCCAGTTTCCAACCCGAGCTGACCATCGAGCAGCTCGTCGCGCTCTACGCCGGGTTGAACGGGGTCGCCCTCACCCGCGCCGAGATTGCCGAGGCCATGACGGCCGCCGGGCTGGGAGGCGAGCTCGGAAAGCGGTTCAAGAAGCTCTCCGGCGGCCAGCAACAGCGGCTCGCCCTGTTCATCGCGACCATTCACCGACCTGTTCTCCTCCTGCTGGATGAACCGACCGCCGGGCTGGACCCGCAGTCGCGGCGTCGGCTGTGGGACCGCATCGAACGACTCAGCGGTGCTGGGGGAGGCGTCGTGCTGACCACGCACTCGATGGAGGAAGCCCAGGCAGTCTGCCACCGCGTCGCGATCCTCGATCACGGCGCACTGCTCGCGCTGGACACGCCGGCGAACCTGATAGCCCAGCACCGCAACGATCCGCGGGTTCTCAGAGCTGCGCGCGGTGAGGTGACGCTGGAGGACGTCTTCATTGGACTGACCGAGGATGACACCGATGGCTGACCCCGGTGTCGAGGTGGTGCGACCGTCCCTCGGTCTGATCCTCCGCTCGCTGCTGCGGGCGGACTTCACGGTGCTGTTGCGCAGCAGCAGGACGCTGCTGCTCAACATCGCGGTGCCGATCTTCATCCTTGTCGTCACCAGCCTCAGTCCCGGCGACACCAGCCTCCTCACGCTCGGCTTCGAGGTCGGCCTCGCGCTCACATTCGGCCTGATCTCGTCCAGCCTGATCGGCTACTCGCTCACCGTGGCGCGCGACCGCGAGGCGGGCGTGCTCCAGCGGCTGCGGGTGACCCCCGCGCCGACATGGACGATCATGGTCAGCCGGCTGCTGGTGCAACTCGTCGCCGATCTCGCCCTCACCGTTGTCGTGATCGTCGTGTTCAGCATCATGCACGGCGTCACCTACACCATCGGGCAGTACCTCCTCGTCGTCGCGGTGTCGCTTCTCGGCGGTGCCGTGTTCCTCAGCATCGGGCAGATGGTCGTCGCACTGGTCAGATCGGCGGCGACCGTGAATGCGGTCGGGCGACTGCTCTACATCGTGCTCATCCTGCTCGGCCTGCTCGGGGTCAGCGGCCTCCTCGGCAGCACCGTCCAGACCGTGGCGCAGTGGTCGCCCACTGGCGCCGTGATCGAGCTCTACACGGTCGCGCTGAGCCTCACGGGGTGGAGCGGCGCCGACACGCACGCGCTGATCGCCTGCATCGGTTACGTCGCCATATGCTCATTCATCGGAATCCGATGGTTCCACTGGGACGCGCACGGTTGACCGCGGAACCCATCCGCGACGTGGCCCCGTTCGCCTGCTTCGGCGTGTTCCAGGGTGCCCCGGGGCGCGGAGCTGTCGTCCGGGACCAGGCGGACCTGACGGATGGGCAGTTGGGAACGGCGCTGTTGTTCGTGGGGATCTGGGCGCAGCTGTTGGGCATTCCGGCCATGGCTTCCCAGAACCCGCCATCGCACACCTCCATGGTTCATCGTTGGGGTGTTGCGACGACCAGCTGAGCCGTTTCCCTCCCATCAGCCGGCTGTGATGTCTCCATGATGCATGGGGCAAAGGCACACCGCGTCGCCGGTGAGTGCCAGCATCTTCTCGGCCGCCGCAAGGATTGCGATGACGGTTTCGGGCTGGGCGAGGGAGTACATCGAGGCCCTTCCCTCGGCGCGTGAGATCACCATGCCGGTGTCCTTCAGGCAGGCGAGATGCTTGGACACGGTGCTCTGCGAGAGTCCGAGGTGTTTCACCAGATCGACAACGCGGTGCTCGCCGAGCTGCAGATGCTGCAAGATCACCAGGCGTGACGGATCACCGAGACTGCGGAAGAGGGCTGCGGCCGAGATCATCGCTTCCGATTCGGCGATGAGGGGCAGCTCTTGGGATCCTTCGGCTTGCATCGTCATATATCGATATTATCCCGATCTGAGAATCACTCTCACTTACCTGACCAAGTTCGTGCGTACGCATCGTGGTCTGAGCCAGCGCTTCATCGTGATAACATCGCTGTTCAGCGATGTTATCTACAGGGTCAGCTGCATTGTTCGGGTAGGCAGAGAAAAAGGAAACATCGATGGACGGAGGACACGATCACGGGTCGACCGTGGCTGAGGCTGGAGAACCCGGCGATTTTCGGCGGAAGCTCTGGATCGTATTCGGCATCACCGCGACGATCGTCGTCGCCCAAGCCGTTGGTTCAGTCATCACGGGAAGTCTTGCGCTGCTGACCGATACGGCGCACGCGATCACGGACGCATCTGGGATTCTCGTCGCACTGGTCGCCGCGACGCTGCTGCTTCGGCCGGCGACGTCGCAGCACACCTGGGGGTTCCGGCGTATCGAGGTCCTCGCGGCGCTGGGTCAGGCGACACTGCTGCTGGTGGTCGGCCTCTATGCCGCGATCGAGGGAGTTCGGCGTCTCTTTGAACCTTCAGAGGTTCCCCCGACCGAGCTGCTGTTCTTCGGCATCATCGGACTCGGGGCGAACATCACGGCGATCCTGATTCTCTCCTCGAGCCGAGGGGCGAACTTCAACATGCGTGCTGCGTTCCTCGAGGCACTAAATGACACGCTGGGCTCACTGGGTGTGATCATCGCTGCGATCGTCATCGCCACTACCGGATTCCAGCGCGCAGACGCGATCGCTGGCCTGTTCATCGCGTGCCTCATCGTGCCTCGAGCATTCAAGCTGATGCGCGAGACGACAAGCGTGCTCATGGAGTTCACCCCAAAGGGGCTCGACCTCAATGAGGTGCGCATGCACATTCTCGAACTCGAGCACGTCAGGGACGTCCACGATCTGCACGCGTCGACCATCGCGACGGGCCTGCCGACAATCACTGCACATGTGGTCGTGGAGGATGAGTGCTTCACCGACGGTCATGCCGCGGAAGTGCTCCATGCCGTGAAACAGTGCGCGGCTGAGCACTTCGAGGTGTCGGTGAATCACTCGACCTTCCAGATCGAGACCGAGCACATCAGCCATGAGGAACCAACCGGCGTCAAGCATCCGTAGCAGGTCGTCTGGGCGCAGAGCCGGGTGGAGCTGTGCGCTGGACTGCGGTCCGGTGGCGGGAGTGACGGTCTGGGCGGGCCGCAGACTCTGCGCACAGTACCCAAAGGCGAATTGCCAGGTGCCCGGTTCATGGTGAGGGGGCTCGTACCCTTGAAAAGGTGACTGACGCCGTAGAGGCCACAGGCCTGATCAAAAGGTACAAGGACGTGACCGCCCTCGGCGGTGTTGATCTCGCCGTGCCCGAGGGCAGTGTGCTCGGCCTGCTGGGTCCCAATGGTGCGGGGAAGACGACCATCGTGCGGATCCTCTCGACCCTGCTGCGCCCCGATGGCGGATCGGCCCGGGTCGCGGGGGCCGATGTTCTGGACGAGCCGCGTGAGGTGCGGCGCAAGATCGGTCTGTCAGGCCAGTACGCGGCGATCGACGAGTACCTCACCGGCTTCGAGAACCTCGAGATGATCGGTCGGCTCTACCATCTCGGCCGGCGCAGATCCCGGGATCGAGCGCACGAGCTGCTGGCCCAGTTCGGCCTGGAGGACGCAGCCAACCGGCCGGCCAAGACCTATTCGGGCGGTATGCGCAGACGCCTCGACCTGGCCGGAGCACTCGTCGCGCAGCCGCCCGTCCTGTTCCTCGACGAGCCCACGACCGGTCTCGACCCGCGCTCGCGGAGCGGCACGTGGGATGTCCTGCGAGAGCTCATCGCCGGAGGCACGACATTGCTGCTCACAACGCAGTACCTCGACGAGGCCGACGCCCTGGCCGATCGCATCGTCGTCATCGACCACGGGCGGATCATCGCGCAGGGCACCGCTGACGAACTGAAGCGCCAGGTCGGCGGTGAGCGCCTGGAGGTCACGGCCGTCGACCCCGCACGGTTCAGCGAGGCCAGGCGACTTCTGGAGCCGCTGGGCAGTGCCCCGGCAGCCGTCGAGAACCACGACCGTTCGCTCGTCATACCCATCGCGGGCGGTGCCGCGGTTCTCGGGGAGGCGGTGCGCCTGCTCGACGAGGCGGGCATCGAAGTCGACGACCTCGGGATGCGCCGGCCGACCCTCGATGACGTCTTCATGATTCTCACCGGGCATGCGGCGGAGAACGGCGAGGACGAGCAGGACGACCGGCATGAACCCGCGCTCGCGAGAAAGGCAGACCGATGAATCTGTTCGAGACGATGTCCGATGCCTTCGTCGTCGCCCGACGCAATCTCATCAAGATCAAGCGGGTACCGGACCTGCTGGTGTTCACAACGCTCTCGCCCATCATGTTCGTGCTGCTCTTCGCCTATGTCTTCGGCGGGGCGATCGACCAGCAGGGTGGGGGAGCGGCCTACCGGGAGTTCCTCATCGCCGGGATCTTCGCCCAGACGGTGATCTTCGGCGCAACGATCACGGGCGCGGGGCTGGCCGAGGACGTCAAGAAGGGCATCGTGGACCGCTTCCGGTCCCTGCCCATGTCCCCCTCGGCCGTGCTCACCGGCCGCACCCTGTCCGATGTGGCCAACAACCTCATCGTGCTGGCCGTCATGTCGGCGACCGGGCTCGTCGTGGGCTGGCGGATCAGAACGTCATTCTTCGAGGCGGCCTGGGGTTTCGTGCTGCTGCTCGTCTTCGCCTACGCCATCTCATGGATCATGGCGTGGGTGGGGATGATCGTGCCGAGCCCTGAGGTGGTGAACAATGCCTCGTTCATCATCATCTTCCCGCTGACATTCGTCGCCAATACCTTCGTGCCACTCGCGACGCTGCCGGGTCCGTTGCAGACCTTCGCCGAATGGAATCCGGTGTCCGCTGTCACCCAAGCCGCTCGTGAATTGTTCGGCAACACCGATCCCAGTGTCGTGGCGCAACCCGGCACGGACGTGTCCACGTCATGGGCTCTGCAGAACCCGGAGCTCTACACCTTGATCTGGGCAGCGGCCGTGCTGGTCGTCTTCGTCCCGTTGGCGAACTGGCAGTACCGCAGATCGACCAGCCGATGACGACCACGCATCAGCGTGATCGTCATCGGCCTCGTTGCCGGACTTCTGGACATTCGGAATCTCCGGCGTCGAGATGACTCCCACCAGAAGGAGAACCTGGCCAGGGACGGGCCCAGAGCAGGTGAGTGGGACATCGCGGCGACGGCGAGGCCCTGCAGGGAACGGGCGGCGATGAGCACCTCGCCGGTCTGCACGAGACCGGCGGCGGGCCTAGGGTCGACCCATGACTGCAGCGACGCCGGAGTTCCAGATCGTGCCGGAGCGCGGGCTCTATCCGGAGATCGAGCCCTATGACATCCGGATGATGCCTGCCCGGGGCGGCCAGAGCATCTATGTGGAGCAGTGCGGCAATCCGCTCGGTAAGCCCGTGGTCTTCCTGCACGGCGGCCCCGGCGGCGGTGGCGGCACCGAGCGCCGACGGTTCTTCGATCCGGCGCGCTACCGCATCGTGGTGCCCGACCAGCGCGGCTGCGGTCAGTCGACTCCGCATGCCGCGGAGGCCCGAACGCCCGGCGAGATGGCGTCCAACACCACGCAGAATCTCATCGCAGATCTGGAGCAGGTGCGCGGCGAGCTCGGCATCGGGAAATGGCAGGTCTTCGGCGGATCCTGGGGTTCATTCCTGGCGCTCAGCTATGCCGAGGCGCACCCGCAGGTTGTGAGTGAACTGGTGCTGCGCGGCATTTTCATGCTGCGTCAGCCGGAATTGAATTGGTACTACAACGGCGGTGCGGCGAATGTCTTCCCCGAGCTGTGGGAGAAATTCTGCGAGCCGCTGCGTAGGGCCAGACATGATTTCTCCCAGGACAATATTTCGGCCTATTTCGATCTGTTGTGGAATCCAGATCCTGCGATTCACGGTGCGGCCGCAGTCGCCTGGTCCACCTGGGAGGCGGCAACCACCTCTCTGATATTCGATCCCCAGCACGTGGCCGAATTCGCAGATCCGGATTATGCCTTGTCCTTCGCGCGCATCGAGAACTACTACTTCGTCAATCACGGATTCGTCCCCGAGGGCCAGTTGATCCGCGATGCCGGTCTCCTGACAGGCATTCCCGCGGTGATCGTGCAGGGCCGCTACGACATGTGCTGCCCCGCGACCTCGGCCCATGATCTGGCAAGGGCAATGCCACACGCCGATCTGAGGATCGTGCTGGCCGGCCATTCCGCTTTCGAACCGCTCATCGCAGCGGAGCTGGTAAAGGTCTGCGATGAATTCGCCCGGTGAGGATCCGGGTGAGGAGCCAGGCGCCATGGCGAGGCTCGATTGCGCCGCCCGGGAGGACTTCAATACACTCAACCCCGGGAGCACTGAGAACTCCTTCTTGCTCTCCGATCGGATTCTCGCTCCTGGAAATTCTTGCACGGTGGATGGGGGAGAACGAGGAGACAACATGGCGTCGAAGCCGATGCGAATTACCAGAATCGCCGGTCTGCTGGGCGTGGTCGGTGCGCTGGCACTTTCCGGTTGTGCTGGAAATGAGCCCACTCCGGTGTCGACTTCCATGCGATACGGCGGAAATGCCCCGGCCTCGAGCACGCCAAGCGCAGGACAACTGACCGCAGAGCAGTTCCAGGCTTTCCAGATCGGCCAGAAGGTTGAAGGTCCCACCTATTCCGGAAACCCGGATGATATTCAGCTACTCATCGGAAATGCCGATGGTCTGCAGAATCTGCGGGTGATGGTCTTCAGTACCGACACCGCAGGCAATCGCGTCGCCAGGCAGCTCACCACTTCTACCACTGCCATGTACACCCCTGACCAGACCGGATTGACCATCCAGCCGGGCCGGATGAACACCGGGTCGATCCCAGACGATCCGTCGATCGCTGATCAGTGCAATGACTTCACCACGAGCGCCGCCATCACGTCGAGCACGGCCGACAGCGCACTGGCCTCCGATGACAATGTCTGTCCGTACGCGCTCTACACCTATGGTTCGACGCCCGTACCCGGTCAGGCCAATGCCTCGGCACTGCCGAATCCGCCGGTACTGCTGGTGGTGGACGGAACCGGCACGATCATCCGTAAGCAGGACTTCAACACCGCCTCCCAGTCGGTGGTCAGTGAGGCCATCTTCTTCTGGGGTTCCGACTCGCCGTTCACCTCGCCCGGCACGGGCAGGAGTGGAGGATTGGGCTGACGTCCACCACGAACAAAGCCCCTGCGGATCATCACGAGGATGACGCAGGGGCTTTGTTCTCCGGCTGTGGTGTCAGGGCCATGAGGTCCACATGCCGTGCCGGAGTCCAGATCAGTTCTCCGCAGCTTCGGTGAACTTCTTGCCGAAGATCGGGCGGTAGACGAAACCGGCGATGAGGCCGCCGATGATCGGGAACACGATGAACACCCACAGCTGCGCCAGATTGGCCGAGCCACCGAAGACCGCCGCGGCGATCGAACGGGCCGGGTTCACCGCGGTGTTGTCGACCGGGATGGTGATGAGGTGGATCAGGCACAGCGTCAGACCGATGGCCAGCGGGGCGAAACCGGCGGGAGCCACCTTGGCGGTGGTGCCCAGCACGACGAGCACGAAGATCGCGGTGAACACGACTTCCACGACGATCGCCCCGGTGATGCCAAATCCGCCGGGGGAGTGCGCACCGTAACCATTGGACGCGAATCCGGCGGCTCTGGCCGATGCGAAGAAGCCGGGCTTGGACGAGGCGATCAGCGCGATGAGTGCGGCGCCCAGGATACCGCCGACGATCTGGGCGATGATGTAGCCGATGGCGTCCTTCCAGGGGAAACGCCCGGAAGCGGCCACGCCGAGGGTGATGGCGGGATTGAAGTGGCCACCGGAAATCGGACCGAATGCATAGGCGCCCACCACGACGGTGAGGCCGAAGGCGAGCGCAACGCCCAGGTGCCCGACGCCGGTCACATTGTTGTCAGCGCTCGGGAAGACTGCGGCGAGGATCGCGGTGCCAACACCGCCGGCGACCAGGACCAGCGTGCCGATCGCCTCGGCGACCATGCGATGGATGAGTTGGGGTCCCCCTGAGGTGAGGGGCGCCTCCGATTCGGTGGGGATGGTGATCTCGTTGGGCATTGCAGATTTCCTTCTTGATCGTGGGCAGGGGTGCTCCTCCTCGGTGAACACTAATGACCGCCAGCCGAAGTCGCAGTGATTCCACACGGTGGCCCGGCAGCGCCACCAGCTGACAGCTGAATCCGGGTCCGCGCTCGTCCCGGAGGCTCTCAGCGCTGAGTTGCCGCCCGCAGTTCTTCAAGGGTCGGCAGGTCCGCACCCTCCCGGCTCACCGTGATTGCCGCCGCCCGCGCGCAGATGTCACCCATTGCGGCGAGGTCGTCCTGGGACAGTGCGAAGCCGTCCTGCGGGCGTTCGATCAGCTGCCACAACAATGCCGTCATGTAGGTGTCACCCGCACCGACGGTATCCGTCACGCTCACCTGCGGGCTGGCCACCGGCACATGGTCGGCTCCACTGCTCAGCACTGAACCGTCGGCGCCGCGGGTGAGCGCGGCGAGGCGCACCCCGTAGCCGTGCAGGCTGTCCAGCATGGCATCTGCCGAGGCGCCCGGGTAGAGCCACTCGGCGTCCTCGTCGGACATCTTCACGACATCGCAGGCGGCCGCCAGATGCTCGAAGGACATCACAGCTTGGTCGTGGTCACCCATCAGGGCCGGCCGGATGTTCGGGTCGAAGCTCACCAGGCTGCCCGTGCGCCGGGCCGCCGCTACGATGTTGCGTACTTTTTCGGCGCCAGGCTCCAGAAAAGCCCCGATGGAACCGATGTGGATCCAGTCGGTGCCCGGTGCCCGGTCATCGGGTAGATCCCAGGACACGTCGAAGTGGTAGCTCGGAACTCCTGCCGAGTCGACACTGACGCGGGCAGTCGACGTGCGGGCTGCCTGGCGCGAGGCCTCGGTGAGGTGCACGCCGGAGGATTGCAGGTGGGCGGCGATTCGCCGGCCTCGTTCGTCGTTCCCGATCCAGGTCCAGAAATTCACCGGGACGCCCAGGCGTGCCAGGCCGAAGGCAACATTGGCGGGCCCGCCGCCGGGGATTTCACGACTCCGGCCGTCTGCCGGCACGATGTCGACCAGCGCCTCCCCGATCACAGTGATGGTGCTCATGATCTCGTCCGACCCCTTTCATGTCGCGCACTGCCTCCTGCCATTGTCCCAGCGAAACCGAGCATCGGGGTTCAGGTGCGCGCGACGATGTTTTCCGGCTGTTCCCCGGCCAGCAGCTCTTCCAGCTGGCGGCGCAGCAGGGCGGCCACCCGTGAATAGGTGGCCGTGGTGTTGCCACCCTGGTGCGCGGTGATGAGTGTGTTCGGGGCATGCCAGAGCGGATGACCGGCCGGCAGCGGCTCGGGATCGGTCACGTCCAGTGCGGCATGCAGCCGCCCGTTGGTCAGCTCGCGCACCAGAGCATCCGTGTCGACAACCCCGCCCCGGGCCACATTGACCACCAGGGCATCGTCGGGGAGAGCGGCCAGTGCGGCCGCGTCCAGCAGGTGGCGGGTACTCGGTGAATTGGGCACGGCCAGCACCACGATGTCCGCATCGGGCAGCAGGTCCGGCAGTTCCGAGATCGCGTGCACGCCATCGCGGGCGGTGCGTGCCACCTCGGTGATCTGCACCTCGAAGGGCCGGAGCCGGGCCACCAGAGCCTGTGCCACCGAGCCCGCGCCGATCACCAGCACCCGCTGGTCTGCCAACGAGGGCGTCAAGGGATTGGTCCAGCGCTCCTCGCGCTGGGCCTGGAATGCCTGTGGCAGTTCGCGCAGCGAGGCGATCATCATGCCCACCGCGAGTTCGGCGGTCTCTGCGGAGTGCACTCCCCGGCCGTTGCATATCGTCACGCCGGGCGGCACCAGTGGCAGAGCATGGTCGAAACCGGCCGAGGGCAGCATCACATATTTCAGATTCGGCAGTTCGCGCAGTCGGGTCCATCTCTCCGGGTGGATCCAGTAGTGCCCGATCTGCACCACCTCGATCTGTGCCGCGATGCCGCCGGGAAGCGAGGACATCAGGTCCCAGTGCACGAAATCGACGCGGTCGGACATGTCGTGGAGGCGGGTGAGCAGATCGGTATCGGGCACGGAGACGGTGAGCACGGTGCCACTCTGCCAGGATCGCCCTTCCGGCCTCGAGGAACTCGGGAGAGGCACAGAATCACTTGCTAATAAGAATCATTCGTCTATACACTGTGCTGCGGTCACCGCAAGCCGGTATGCCAGCGGCGGGAAGTACTGCACGCGACGAGATGAGGGAAAACATGAGGTTCAGTCGACGGTCGCTGATGGCGTCTGCCCTGGTGGTGGGCCTGGCTGCCCTGAGCGCCTGCAGCTCGGGCACCAGTGGCAGCACTGCAGCGAGCTCCGGGTCCTCCGTGGCCCCGGTCATCAATGTGGTGGCATCGACCAATGTCTGGGGCGATGTCGCCGCCCAGGTCGCCGGCGGCCTGAACGCCAACGGCGTGTCCATCACCTCGATCATCTCCGATCCCAGCGCCGATCCGCACTCCTACGAGGCCAGCACCCAGAATCAGCTGGCCCTGTCCAGGGCCCAGGTCGTCATCGAGAACGGCGGCGGCTACGACGACTTCGTCGCCAACATGCTGAAGACCGCCAACAACTCCTCGTCCACCGTGCTCAATGCCGTGGACATCTCCGGCATCAAGGCACCTGCGGGCGAGGACCTCAACGAGCACGTCTGGTATGACTTCCCGACCGTGACAAAGGTCGCCAGGCAGATCTCGGACACCTTCGGTGAGAAGGATCCGGCCAACAAGCACATCTACGACACCAACGAGAAGGCCTTCGAGGACAAGGTCTCCGGTCTGCAGAATGACGAGGCCGGCATCAAGCAGGCCCACAACGGCGCTCCGGTGGCCATCACCGAGCCCGTGCCGCTGTACATGCTCGAGGCCTGCGGCTTGGAGAACAAGACCCCCGAGGAGTTCAGCGAGGCCGTCGAGAACGGCACCGATGTCTCCGCCAGCGTGCTCAAGGAGACCACTGATCTGTTCAACGACAAGGGAGTGAAGCTGCTCGCCTACAACGAGCAGACCACCGGTGACACCACGACCGCAGTGCTCAATGCCGCCAAGGCGAATAACATCCCGGTCGTGCCCGTTACCGAGACCCTGCCTGATGGCAAGAACTACATCTCCTGGATGCAGATGAACCTGGACAACATTTCCAAGGCCCTGGGCTGATGACGATGACCGGTAGCGGCGTGCGCCCAGACGCCGCATCCGGGGCACAGGTGGACGCCGCTCCGGTCCTCAGCCTGCATGGCGCCGAACTCAGCTTCGGAACCAGGAAGCTGTGGTCCGGGCTCACCTTCGACGTGAAACCGGGGGAGTTCGTCGCTGTGCTCGGCGCAAATGGCTCGGGCAAGACGAGCCTGCTCAAGGTGATCCTCGGGCTGCAGCCCCTGTCCGGTGGCCAGCTCACAGTCTGTGGGCACCCGGTGAGCCGCGGCAGCGGCGAGATCGGCTACGTGCCGCAGCAACGCCGGCTGGACGCCAGTACTCCCCTGCGCGCCCGCGATCTGGTGCGCCAGGGCGTGGATGGACACAAATTCGGTTTCTCCCGTGTCTCCAAGAGGGTGCGTTTCCGCATCGACGACGCGCTGCGCCAGGTGGGTGCCGAGGAATTCGCCAATATGCCGGTCGGGGTGTTGTCCGGCGGGGAGCAGCAGCGGGTGAGAATCGCCCAGGCGCTGGCCAGCGATCCCGCCGTGCTGCTGTGCGATGAGCCCCTGCTCTCACTGGACATCCGTTCGCAGAGGACCGTCACCTCATTGATCGACCAGCGGCGAAGGATGCGCGGCACCGCCGTGGTCTTCGTGACCCACGAGATCAACCCGGTGCTGCCCTATGTCGACCGGGTGCTCTACCTGGCCGGCGGCCGTTTCCGGGTGGGCACCATCGCCGACGTCTTCACCTCGAAGACGCTCAGCGAGCTGTACGGAACCCCCGTCGACGTGGTGCACGTGGGGGATCGCATCATCGTGGCCGGTGTCCCCGAGACCGAGGACATTCCGCCACATCACGAAGAACCCCGGGACGAGGAAAGCAAAAGCTGATGCAGTCATTTCTTGTCCTGCTGGAGATCCATGCAGTCCCCGAATTATGGGGTCAGATCTTCAACTTCACCGACTACGGCGCCTTGCTGGCCCTGGTGCGCAATTCTCTGGTCGCCGGCGCAGTGCTCGGCCTGGTCGGCGGTCTGGTGAGCACCTTCGTCATGATGCGCGACCTGCCCTTCGCGGTGCACGGGGTCTCCGAGCTGTCCTTCGCCGGTGCATCGGCCGCCCTGTTCTTCGGCGCGAACATCATCACCGGTTCATTGGTCGGATCGATCCTGGCCGCCTGCGTCATCGGGGCGCTGGGTGCGCGGGCCAAGGACCGCAACTCGATCATCGGTGTGATCATGCCCTTCGGATTGGGTCTCGGCGTGCTCTTCCTGTCGCTCTACCAGGGCAGATCGGCCAACAAGTTCGGTCTGCTCACCGGTCAGATCGTGGCCGTGGACACCCCACAGCTCGGCTGGCTGATCATCACCGGTGTCGTCGTCACCGCTGCGCTGATGTTCATCTGGAGACCGCTGCTGTTCGCCAGCACCGACCCGGAGGTAGCCGAGGCCCGCGGCGTGCCAGTGGGTCTGCTGTCGGCAGTCTTCATGCTGCTGCTCGGCCTCACGGTGGCCATCTCCGTGCAGATCATCGGCGCCCTGCTGGTGCTCTCGGTCATCTGCACCCCGGCGGCCGCAGCGATGCTCGTGACCGCCTCACCGAAGACGGTGCCGGTGCTCAGCATGGCCTTCGGCTTCCTGTCCGTGGTGGGTGGGACCCTGCTGTCGCTGGGCAGCCGGGTGCCGATCAGTCCCTATGTGACGACCATCTCGTTCTTGATCTATCTGGTCTGCCGCGTCATCGGGCGGTGGCGCACCAAGCACGGCTGGTCCAAACGCGGTGCCCAGGTCGAGACCGCAGTCGCGGCCTGATGCCCCCAGACCTGCAACCGAACGGTCGGCGGGGAAGCCTGCGGGAGATCCGGCCTGCCCGCCCCGAACATCGCGCTGGTGAGAGGATGCATCAGTGACACCACCCCAACAACCGGACGAGGAGCCCACCGGCTCGTCCGGCAGTTCCCGTCGGCCTCGTATGTGGGCCATGACCCCGCTGGCGGCCCTGCTGGTCTTCTGCCTCATCCTGCGTGCACCGGTGACCGTGATCCCGCCGCTGCTGGTGCAGATCAGGGCCGATCTGGGCCTCAATGCGGTGGTGGCAGGTCTGGTGACCTCCGTCCCGGTGCTGTGCTTCGGGGTGCTCACCCCCTTTGCGTCACGCCTTGTCGGGCTGACCGGCATCAATCATGGGGCGCTCTACTGCCTCGGCGCGGTGATCGCCGGTTCGATCCTCCGCTCTGCCGGTGGTGTTCAGGCGCTGTTCGCCGGCACACTCCTCATCGGTGCCGGGCTCACCATCGGTAATCTCGTGGTGCCGATGCTCATCGGCCGCGACTTCAGGGCTCGCACCGAACTCGTCATGGGTCTGTACTCCTCGACCATCAACATCGCCGTGGGGGGGGGGGGCCCCCCCCCCCCGCGGGGGGGGGGGGGGGGGGGGGGGGGGGGGGGGGGGCCCCCCCCGGGGGGGGGGGGG
>NZ_JBDNTB010000024.1:35535-37762 GCF_047719395.1 Propionibacterium sp. | reverse complement strand
CCCGGGGGCGAGGACCCACCCGCGCCTCACCCCCGCGGTGGCGTCGAGCCCCCGCCACCCCGCCCTCGGGTGGGGCCGGCTGCGCGGGCTCCCCCCGGGGGGCGTCTTCGTCTCTCATGAACATGTGACGGGAGTATTCGCCTGTCATGACACACCGGAGTGAACTGGCACAATGACGCCCGTGACCAGTTCCACGCCGCAGGTGCAACGCAGCCGGCTGTATGCCGGCAAGCTCGGCCGGGTCAATCACGAGCCGGCCAACCGCGCATTCGCCACCTCGGCACATGTTGCCTCGGTTCTGCTGACTTCCGTCGCCAGGCTGCACCATCAGGGCCAGGAGTGGATTCCCGCCCTCGGCGGGGTCATCATCACCCCGAACCATGTCAGCGACCTCGACCCACTGATCATCGCGCACTACCTGGCCTACTCAGGGCGCTGGCCGCACTTTCTGGCACGTGCCGATCTGTTCGACATCAGAGGTTTTGGCCGGCTGCTGCGGGCGGTGGAGCAGATCCCGGTGGTTCGCGGTGCGAGATCTGCTGCAGACTCCCTTCGGGCAGCAGGGGATGCCATCGAACAGGGTCTGGCAGTGATCATCTATCCAGAGGGCACCTTCACCTACGATCCCGACGAATGGCCGATGGCCGGTCATACCGGGGCGGCGAGGCTCGCCCTGGCAACCGGGGCGCCTGTCGTCCCGATCGGCCAGTGGGGTGCCAATGCCATCATCCCGGCACGCCACAAGAAACCGATCCACCTGTTCCCACGCAGCGATGTCTGGGTGCAGGCCGGCCCGCCGGTGCATCTGGCCGATCTGGTGGCACGCGGCGAGCACGATCGTCGCGCCGTCTTCGAGGCCACCGCGCGCATCATGGACGCCATCACCGCCCAGGTGGGTCGGGTGAGGGGGCTCGAACCACCACCCGAGCGCTGGCACCCCGATCGGCGCGCGCGGGTGCCCGTGGACGAGGCCGTGCTGTGAAACAGGCGCTGCGCCAGGGTGCGCCATCCACGGCATCTGGCGTCGATGGAGCCTGTGGTCGTTAGTCTTGCGCATCGTTAGTCTTGTGTGGGGCCCGGCCGACGACGATCGTCCCTCGAGGGGAATCCATGACTGCTTCCGGTGACAACCGCATCAATGTCGCACTCATCTTCGGCGGCCAGTCCACAGAACACGAGGTGTCCTGCCTCACCGCTGCCGGAGTGCTCAGCGCAATCGACCAGAGCCGTTACCGGGTCCACGGCATCGGCATCGACAAGCACGGTGTGTGGCACCGCTACCGTCTCGAGGAGATCGCCGCGCTCCAGGTGAGGGACGGGGTGCTGCCGAGCATCAACCCCATTCACCCGGAGGCCACGCTGGTGCGCGGCGCCGACGGCGTCTCGCTGATCACTCTCGCTCCCGGTATGGCGGCAGCCAGGGTGCGTATCGACCTGGCCTTCCCGGTGCTGCACGGCGCCTACTGCGAGGACGGCACCATCCAGGGTCATTTTGAGATGCTCGGGCTGCGCTATGTCGGCTGCGGCGTCACCTCCAGCGCCATGGGTATGGACAAGCAGTTCATGCGCACCTGTTTCGAGCAGGCAGGCATACCGCTGGCGCCATGGCTGGCCATCGGCCCGCACGAGTGGCCCACCAACAGGACGGAAGTGCTGGATCGGATCGAGCACGAGCTGGGATTTCCGGTCTTCGTCAAACCCGCGCGCGGCGGTTCCTCGGTGGGTATAAGCCGGGTGAGGTGCCGGGAGGACCTGCCCGAGGCGATCGAGCAGGCGAGGGCCTGCGATCCGAAGGTCGTCGTTGAGCAGGGCGTCACCGGTGCCCGCGAGATCGAGTGCGGGGTGCTCGCAGCCGATCCTGCCGAGCCGAAGGTGTCGGTGCCGGGCGAGATCGTCATGCATGCCAACGAGGGCTTCTACGACTACAGCGCCAAGTATCTGCCCGAGGAGCAGGTTGAATTGTGCATTCCGGCAACGATGGACGCCACCGCGCAGACACGAATCCGCGAGTTGGCCATCCGCTGCTTCGAGGCTCTTGACTGCGAGGGTCTTGCCCGGGTGGATCTCTTCCTCAGGTCCGACGGCGAGGTATTGGTCAACGAGATCAACACGATGCCCGGTTTCACTGCCCACTCCATGTATCCCAGCCTGTGGAGGAGCTCCGGTATCGAATATCCGGAATTGATCGACCAGCTCATTCGCGCAGCGTTGACGCGGCCCGGCAGCG
>NZ_JBDNTB010000024.1:34387-35435 GCF_047719395.1 Propionibacterium sp. | reverse complement strand
TGCTGCGTTGAGATGTCGGGCAGCGTGCTGCGTTGAGATGTCGGGCAGCGTGCTGCGTTGAGATGTCGGGCAGCGTGCTGTGGTCAAGACTGCGGGTGAATTCCAGAGTTGGACCCGCCCGGCGGGCATACCGGGCTGATGCGGCTCCGGCGCGCTAGCGTTTCACCCATGCCGCGAGCCACAAGCGAAGCACATCAGCAGACCGTCGCAGACGTGGGGGAGTTCGGTCTCATCGCCTCCATCATCCGCGGCCTGAACAGCACCCCTGCCGTCTCTGTCGGGCCCGGCGATGACGGAGCGGTTTTCCTCATCAATGGTTCGGCGGTGACTTCCACCGACATCCTCATCGAGGGTGTGCACTTCCGTCGCGACTGGTCGAGCGCCACCGAGATCGGCCGCAAGGCGGTGGCGGTCAATGCTGCCGATCTGGAGGCGATGGGCGCCCGCCCTGTGTCGGTCGTGGTGAGTCTGGGGGTGCCGGCCGATCTGCCGGCTCGTTGGGTGAAGGACTTCGCGACGGGATTCAGGGCGGAGGCGGATACTGCGGGTCTGGCCCTGGTCGGCGGGGACACCTCGGCGGCGAGGGACATCACCATTTCCGTCACGGTCATCGGTGAGACCGCTGATCTGGAGCCGGTGCTGCGCTCCGGCGCCACGCCCGGGGAGGTCGTCGCGGTCTGCGGTCGGCTCGGCTGGGCCGCCGCCGGCCTCACCGCGCTGGGCAGGGGCTTCCGCAGCCCGCGCGCGGCAGTCGATTCCCAGCGCGTCCCGGTGGTCCCCTATGGCGAGGGCATGCGCGCCGCGCGTGGCGGTGCGACCGCCATGATCGATGTCTCCGACGGGCTCCTGGCAGATCTCAACCACATCGCGCAGGCCTCCCAGGTGTGGATCGACGTGGAATCGGACGCCTTCAAGATCGCTGATCCCGTCGCAGCCGTGGCCTCGGCGGTGGGGAAGAATCCTCTGGACTTCGTGTTGACCGGAGGTGAGGACCATGCTTTGGCCGCCTGCTTCCCGATGGGGGAGCTGCCCTCGGGATGGGTGGGGG
>NZ_JBDNTB010000024.1:0-34377 GCF_047719395.1 Propionibacterium sp. | reverse complement strand
GTGAAACCACACCTCCGACGGTGGTGTGCCCGGTTGGTTGCACCTCTGCGGGGCCCGCTGGGCGCCGGGGGGGGCGTGGCCGGGGGGTGGGGGGGGGGGGGGGACCGTCCGGGAGGCCGACGAGGCAGGCCCCTGCGTCACCGTCGACGGTGCACCCCACGAGGGCGAGCCCGGATGGGAGCATTTCCACCGGGGCTGAGCACCGGTGCCATGCCGTCCGAGCGGCGTGCCAGGTGGCCCGGTGTCCTGCCGGAAAGGTAGCCTGCGCACCATGGCGACCCGCGCGTCTTCCCCGACGCGGCCTCGCGGAACTCGCAGCACGAAGCATGCCTCAAGCTCTTCGCGCCGTAGTCCGAGGACGCGACCGAGCGGAAGCAAGAAGAAGACTTCATCTACCCGCCCCTCCAGCACCCGGAGGGGCAGCTCGGCTGCGCCCCGCCCCAATCCGTTGGTGCGTGGACTGGTTCTGCTCTGGGTGGGCATGGCTCATGCTCTGGGCGCCGTGGTGCGCCGCATCGGTCACTCGGCGCGCGATGTGGACCCCGGCTTGCGCCGCGACGGCGCCGGGTTGGCGCTGTTCATCGCTGCGCTGCTGGTCGCCGCACAGTTCTGGATCGGGATGCCTGGCACCCTCGGGCACCTGTTGCAGGTGTGCGTCACCTGGATGTTCGGTGCAATGAGCCCGGCTGTCCCGGTGCTGCTGGGTGTGGTGTCCTGGCGGACCCTGCGTGATCCGCGCCGCAATGGCCCGGCCGGGCGCCAGGTTCTGGGGTGGGCGCTGTTCTGCCTGGGCCTGCTCGGCCTGGTCAATGTCGGGACGAACCCGCTGCCGAGTCCGGCAGATCCTGACCTGATGCGTCAGCACGGCGGCGTCTTCGGCTACATCTCCAGCTCGATGCTCACCCAGCTGATGCCGGTCTGGCTTGCCGGGGTGCTGCTCTTCGTGCTCACCGTCTTCGCACTGGTGATCATCATCGGTCGACCCATCCACGAGATCGTGGCCCAGATCAGGGATCTGGCGGATTCGGCCAGCGAGCGAATCCGTGCGCGCCGGGAGAGCCACGAACAGGAGAAGCTCCGTTTCGGCGTGGATGAGGCCTTCGACACCCCGATCATCGAGGAGAAGGACCACGCCGGCTCAGCCGTCCCGAGCTCATCGGCAGCGACCGGCATCCTCCCCGGCGATGCTGCCCAGGGCGCTCGGACAGGTTCCGGCCAGGATCAGCACACCGGCTCGGCACCTGCCGCTGAAGCGCATTCAGGTCAGCCGGAGCAGCCCGCACCCGACGTTTCCCCCGTGCCCACCGCCTTCCAGCAGCCGGCGTCCGCCCGGACGGCATCCCAGGAACCGGCATCTGCCGACCCTGCCCCCGAAGAAGCCGCCACGCCCGCCACCCTTGAGCCCCCCGCGCACCTGCCGGTGGCCCCGCGGGTCGAGCAGCTGCAGCTGTCCGGGGACGTCCAGTACGTGCTTCCCGACCCGGCGCTGCTCAGAGCCGGAACAGCGCCCAAGACCCGCACGGAGGCGTCCGACCATGTGGTCGGTTCACTTCAGGAGGTCTTCGCGGAATTCGGCATCGATGCCCAGGTGAGCGGATACACTCGCGGCCCGACCGTCACCCAGTACATCGTCGAGCTGGGTTCCGGTGTCAAGGTGGAGAAGGTCATCGCCCTGCAGCGCAATATCGCCTATGCGGTGGCCTCACCGGATGTGCGGATCCTCTCGCCCATTCCCGGCAGGTCCGCCATCGGTATCGAGATCCCGAATCGGGACAAGGAGGTCGTTTCGCTGGGCGATGTGCTGCGCAGCGGCCAGGCGCGCAATTCCGACAAGCCGCTGCTCGTGGGCCTGGGCAAGGACGTCCAGGGTCGCGTCGTGCTGGCGAACATCGCCAAGATGCCGCACCTGCTCGTCGCCGGTGCCACCGGTTCCGGCAAGTCGAGCTTCGTCAACTCGATGATCACCTCGGTCATGATGCGTGCCACGCCCGACGAGGTGCGCATGATCCTGGTCGACCCCAAGCGGGTGGAGCTCAACCAGTACGAGGGCATCCCCCACCTGGTCACGCCGATCATCACCAATCCCAAGAAGGCCGCGCAGGCCCTCGAATGGGTCGTCCAGGAGATGGAGCGCCGCTACGACGACCTGGCCGCCTTCGGATTCCGGCACATCGATGACTTCAACAAGGCGGTGCGCGCCGGTCAGGTGCAGCTGCCGCCCGGCTCGGAGCGTGAACTCACCGCGTATCCCTATCTACTGGTGGTGGTCGACGAGCTGAGCGATCTCATGATGGTTGCGCCGCGCGACGTGGAGGAATCCATCGTGCGGATCACCCAGCTGGCTCGTGCCGCAGGTATCCATCTCGTGCTGGCCACCCAGCGTCCCTCGGTGGATGTGGTGACCGGACTCATCAAGGCCAACATTCCCTCTCGTCTCGCCTTCGCGACCTCATCGGCAACCGACTCCCGAGTGATCCTCGACCAGACCGGCGCCGAGAAGTTGGTGGGCCAGGGCGACGGACTGTTCCTCCCGATGGGAGCGGCCAATCCCAAGCGTGTGCAGGGCAGCTGGGTCACCGAGGCGGAGATCCGCGATGTCGTCGAGAAGGTCAAGGGCCAGGTGGAGCCCAGCTACCGCGCCGATGTCACCGCACCGGCGGCGGGGGAGCACAAGGTAGCCGAGGACATCGGCGACGACCTGGAACTCGTCCTGGAGGCGACTCGCCACATCGTGGAGCTGCAACTGGGTTCCACTTCGATGCTGCAGCGCAAGCTGAGGATCGGCTTCGCCAAGGCAGGGCGGATCATGGACATCCTCGAGAACAGGGGAGTGGTCGGCCCCAGCGAGGGTTCCAAGCCGCGCGAGGTGCTCGTCAAGCCCGATGACCTCGACGAGGTGCTTGCCGGGCTGTCCGGCGAGAACCAGTGATGCTGCTCCGCGGCCAAGCCGGCCGTTCGGATGAGTCCTTCGTCCGGGCGGTCGGGGATACTGGGTCATCATGACGAAGAACACCGTGCATCTGGTCAGCCTCGGATGCGCGCGCAACGACGTGGACTCCGAGGAGCTGGCCGCCCGTCTCGAGCAGGGCGGTTTCACCTTGGTCGACGACGCCGCAGACGCCGACGCAGTGGTGGTCAACACCTGCGGCTTCGTGGCGCAGGCCAAGAAGGACTCGATCGACACCATCCTGCAGGCCGCCGATCTGACCGGCGGCGACGGACCACAGGCAGTGGTGGCGGTGGGCTGTCTCGCCGAGCGATACGGCGCCCAGCTCGCCCAGGAGCTCCCCGAGGCCGATGCCGTGCTCGGCTTCGACGCCTACACCGGCATTGCCGAGCACCTCCGTGAGGTGCTGGCAGGCCATGCGCCCGTTCCGCACATTCCCCGTGATCGCCGCACCCTGCTGCCCATCTCCCCTGTGGAGCGTCATCAGGGACGTCCGGTGCCCGGCCCCCAGGGTGAGCTTCCCGGGGGCATTGCTCCGGCATCCGGACCGCCGGTGATGCGCAGGCGACTGGACGATTCTCCCTGGGCCCCGCTGAAGATCGCCTCCGGCTGCGATAGGCGCTGCTCCTTCTGCGCCATTCCCAGCTTCCGCGGCGCCTATCTGTCCCGCGAACCCGACGAGATCGTGGCTGAGGCCTGCTGGCTGGTGGACCATGGTGTGCGTGAGCTGTTGCTCGTCTCGGAGAACTCGTCGAGCTACGGGAAGGACTTCGCCGACCTGCGCGCCCTGGAGAAGCTGCTCGGCGAGCTGTCCGGCCTGGCCGGGCTGGACTGGATCAGGGTCAGCTATCTGCAGCCCGCCGAGGTGCGCAGCTCCCTGCTCGACGTGATGACCAGCACCGAGAAAGTGCTGCCCTACTTCGACCTGAGCTTCCAGCACGCCTCCGGGCCGGTGCTGCGCGCGATGCGCCGGTTCGGCAATGAGGAGAGCTTCCTGGAGCTGATCGCCTCGATCCGTGAGCGGGCCCCACTGGCCGGCATCCGCTCCAATGTCATCGTCGGTTTCCCCGGTGAGACCGAGCAGGACCTCGACGTGCTCGACGCCTTCCTCGGCCAGGCCCGGCTGGATGCTGTCGGTGTCTTCGGCTACTCCGACGAGGAGGGCACGAAGGCAGCCGAACTGCCGGGCCATCTGGATGAGGACGAGATCGAACGGCGCCGGGAGCGCTTCAGCGACCTGGCCGAGGAGTTGTGCGACCAGCGTGCAGCTGAGCGCGTCGGCGAGCCGATCAGTGTCCTCGTCGAATCCGTCAATGACGAGGGCATCGTCGGCCGGGCTGCGCACCAGGGGCCGCAGGTGGACGGCACAACCGAAATCGTGGTGTCCGGTGGCCCGGGCGGTGCGTACTCGCCTGTGGTGGGCGATATTGTTGCGGCGACGGTGACCGGAACGACGGGCGTCGATCTCATCGCCGAGGTCACCGGCCGGTCCAAGAATGAGGGGGTCCTGCGGACATGAGCACACAGCCCGGTGCATCCGAGGAAAAGACCACCCTCGACTTCGCCTGGAACATTCCCAACATCCTCACCATCGCCCGTCTGGTCTTGGTGCCGGTCTTCGCGGTGGTGCTGCTCAGTCACCCTCATGAACAAGACTGGCGCATCTGGTCCACCGTGGTCTTCGTCGTGGCGATATTGACCGACTTCGTGGACGGCAAGCTGGCTCGCTCGCTGAACCAGGTCACCAACTTCGGCAAGATTTGGGACTCCATCGCCGACAAGGCGCTCACCGGGATGGCCTTCGTCTGCCTGTCGATCATCGGGGAACTGCCCTGGTGGATGACTGTGATCATCCTCGTCAGGGAGTGGGGCATCACTCTGCTCCGCATGCGGATGCTGCAATACGGCGTGATGTCGGCCAAGAAGGGCGGCAAGCTCAAGACGGCACTGCAGAGCATCGCGCTGACGCTTTTCCTGCTGGGT
The DNA here is from genome assembly GCF_047719395.1 of Propionibacterium sp. Lineage (NCBI taxonomy): Bacteria > Bacillati > Actinomycetota > Actinomycetes > Propionibacteriales > Propionibacteriaceae > Propionibacterium > Propionibacterium sp. Next base: position 29,447 of record NZ_JBDNTB010000024.1, on the reverse strand, counting down.
CTTCCTGGGCTGGGCGAGTGGTTCTATGTGACGCGCTGGGTCATCATGTGGGCGGCGTTTGCACTCACCGTGCTCACCGGCATCGACTATGTGGTGGACGCGATCCGGCTGCGCCGGGCGGCACTCAAGGCGGGTCATCCTGTCGACTACGACGAGATCAAGAATCGCGGTCGTGACTGATTCGGCCGGTGCCGTTGCCGTGCCTCGCGACCAGGATCGGCCCATGGCGGAGATTGCCCGCGAGGTGATCTTACGAATGACCTCACGCGGAATGACCTTGGCCAGCTGTGAGTCCATCACCGGTGGTGGCATCGGTTGGGTGCTGACCGGCATTCCCGGCTCATCAGCGGTCTACCGAGGTGGTCTCATAACCTACGCCACCGCCTTGAAATGCTCTTTGGCAGGCGTCGATGCCCACTATGTCGCCCAGCATGGTGTCATCAACGAGGAGACCGCACGCCAGATGGCCGCCGGTGCCAGACGGGTCTGCTCGGCGGATGTGGGCGTGGCCACCACGGGCACCGCCGGACCGGAGGGTCAGGACGGTGTGGCGCCGGGCAGCGTGTGGATCTGCGTGGAAACACAGGGTGGGGCGGAGGCATTTCACCTGCAATTGCATGGTGGTCGGGAAGCCATCCGGAATGCTGTGACGCGGTACGCCCTGGATGCTGTCCTCCGCAATCTCGGTGAGGGCTGACACGTCCCGGACAACTGTCATCCAGATGAACGGGGAATGAACGACCCTCTCAATGCGTTATGTTCTCAGCCTCGCTCGGAGGCGCGTGACGGGAGGGCACCGTGAAGCCACTACTGGTCAGGGAGCTGTTGGGTGAAGCATTGCGTGAGCGTCGGATCAAGCAAGGGAGAACTCTCAGGGACGTCTCCTTGGCCGCGAGAGTGAGCCTTGGATATCTGTCCGAGGTGGAACGTGGACAGAAGGAGGCTTCCAGCGAACTGCTGTGCGCCATCTGCGCGGCCTTGCACGCACCGCTGTCGGAGATCCTCCAGAGGGTCAGCGACAAGATGGTTTTGCTCGAGGGAGAGCAGGAAATGCACCGAGTTCCCGGGCGTCAGGCGATGCCAGCGGTCATCTGATCAACTGCTCCGGCGGCGGCGCTTGTATCCCTGCGGCACCATGGCGAAGCCGGAGTCGGTGAATGTGTGGGCGGGCATGTCTGTGGTGAGAGCAGGCTGCCCGTCAATTCGGTCGATCAATACGGCCGACAGGGCGCCGCGATCAACGGCATCGCCAACCATTTCCAGCGCGGTGCTGATGTCGTCGGACGAGGTGTCGGCGAATGTCAGCAGAGTGTGCGCGCCGCGTTCCAAGTAGAGGACGGGTCGGCCATCGGCGAGCACCACCAGTGCACCGGCCTTGCGCGCCGGGCGATGCCCATTCGTAGCAGGCCATTCCAGTGCGGCGCCGTAGGGATTCGCCGGATCGCAGGCAGCCAGGAGTCTGGTGGGAGCCGCGGGCGCCTGCCGCAAATGGTCAACAGCACCAGGGGTGGCGAATTGTGCGCCTCCGAGACCGGACACGAAGTATCCTCTCCGCACCACGCCTGTCTCCTCCATTCGTGACAGCAGGCGATAGGCATCGGCGAAGCTCGGGGTCTGGGGTTCAGTGAGGACACTTCCCCGTGTCAGGACTCCGTAACGGGCCAGTTCCAGGTCGAGTGCGTCGAGCAGCAGCGCAGGGTCGTGCGACCGATGACGTACCGCCGACCACAGCGCTCCGGTACGTGCCTGTGTGCGGGGCTTGGCCCTGTGCATGGATCGGCGCCGGGGCCGTGGTCTGGCAGGCCTTTTGAGGCTGCCCCGGGTTGCCAGCTCGCGGACTGTGGTGAAGGTGTCGGTGGTGACCAGGCCAGCCCAGGCCAGCTCCCACAGCGCGTTCCGGACCTGATCTGGGCTTGACTCAGGGGTGGCAAGGTCGATGGCTCGCCAGGCCCCACCGTCAGTGAGCCGATCGAGCAGGTGCTCGGCCAGGGAACTGAGTGGAGCTTCTCCGGCGGGCTCGGCCGGTTGTACTTCACCTGGCCACAGTGTGATCCAGCCGTCCTGGCTGCCGATTGCACCAGCTCCCGCCCAGGTCAGTTCCCCGGTGGCCAACGCCTCGTCGAGCAGGGCCGCACGGTAGCCGGGCAGACGAGCTGGCAGCACCACGGATTCGAGCATCGAGGCAGGTATCGGGTAGCCGGCGAGCTGATCGGCGACTGCCAACAAGTCATCGAGGGTGGCCGGGGGGTGCATCGTCCCGCCGGTTTCGGTGCCGGTGGTGGGCTCGCTGAGCTGCTGCCAGCTGTCCAGGAATCGTGCAAACTGTTGCTGGTCGACGGCCTCCACCTGGTGGCGCAGCATTGCCAGGGTCCTGCGTGTGATGAGCGTGAGTACCTGCTGGTGACAGTACTGGGTGGCCAGGGCATCGCCGGTGAGCGCCGCGAAACCCCTCTCTCCGGTGTCGCCTGCTCCGCTGTCCCCAAACCTGTCCAGTATTTGCCCGGCGATCACGGTGCCCGCGCCGGTCAGGTGGTCGAGGGCCGTCTGCACCTCCACCTGCGGTAGTCCGAAACGACGGCACAGCGACGTACTGGTGCACGCGGCGTGATGACGCACCCAGCGCAACGTGATGTCGTGCACAGCGTCGGCTGCAGGCCGGGGTGGCGGGGCTGCCATGCCCGGTGGCACCGGGATGCCCACTCCGTCACGCAGCAGGCCCACATCAGTGTCGGTGCACAGCATCGGAACTCCGGCCACCCTGATCCTGGCCAGCCGGCGGGAGGCCACCAGCTCGGCGATCCACGCCTTGGTCTCTGGCGCGGGGGCGATGTCCGCGGTCCCGTCGCCGGCATGTTCATTGCCTGCTGACCTGTCGTGGGGTGAGCCTGCGGCTTGATCCTCCCTCGCGCCGTTCTCTGCGTCGGTGGGCCCTTCGTCAACGTCATCAGGCATTGTCATCGGGGCTCTGGTGGCGCTGCGCATCAGGCACTCGGCCTCGGTGAGTGGTCCGACCGTGCGCACGATCTCCCACAGTTGTTCAGCGCTGGTCGCTGTGCGATCCTGTGCCAGGCACTGCAACTCCGCCTCCACCTGGGCGGCCACCGTGGCATCCAGGATCTCCTGCGCGCCACCTCGCCCGAGCAGCTCGGCGAGGATTCCGGAGTCGAGGCTCAGGGCTGCCACTCGTCGCTCGGCGAGTGGCTGATCCTCGTCGTAGACGAATTCGCCGACATAGCCGAAGAGCAGATTCCGGGCGAAGGGCGAGGGCTGACTGGTCTCGACGTCGATCAGTTTGACCCGGCGCGCCGCGATGTCCTCCATCAACCTCACCAGTGAGGGCAGGTCGAAGACATCCTGCAAGCATTCGCGCATGGCCTCCACGACGATGGGGAAGTCGCGGTAACCGGCCGCCACCTGGAGCAGCTGGGCCGACTTGATGCGCTGCTGCCACAACGGCGAGCGTTGACCCGGATTGCGTCGCGGCAGCAGCAGGGCTCTGGCCGCGCATTCGCGGAATCGGGCCGCGAACAGCGCGGAACCGAAGACCTGTTCACCCACCATGGTCTCCACCTCGGAGGCGGCGATCTCCAGCAGCGAGGAATCGGGCGCGGTCTGGTCGGTTTCGGGGAGCTGGATGATGATGCCGTCATTGGTGGCGGTGGCGTGCACGTCGACGCCATACTCCTGCCGTGCGCGCTGCTCCACCACCAGTGCCCACGGTTGCAGCACTGCGGCGCCGAGGGCGCAGTGCACGCAGATCCGCCAGTCCCCGATCTCGTCGTGGAAGTGTTCCACGACGATCTGGCGATCATTGGGGAGCATGCCGGTGGCTTGGCGCTGGTCGTCGAGATAGGCGAGCAGATTCGACGCCGCACGCGCATCCAATCCCTCGCCAACCAGGCGTGCGGTGGCCTGCGAGACGGGCATGCCAGACAGCTCGCGCACGGATTGGCCCAGCGCTGCACCCAGTTCGACGGGACGCCCGGGGGAGTCGCCCTTCCAGAAGGGCAATCGGCCAGGCTGCCCGGGGGCTGGGGAGACGAGCACCTGACTTGCGGTGATGTCTTCGATCCGCCAGCTGGACGTGCCCAGCGTGAAGACATCGCCCACCCTGGACTCGTAGACCATCTCCTCGTCGAGTTCACCCACTCGCCGGCCCGGTTCGTGCTTGCCGCTGGCGGTCTGCTCGCCCACCAGGAAGACGCCGAACAAGCCGCGGTCCGGAATGGTCCCGCCACTGGTGGTGACCAGCCGGCGGGCACCGGGGCGAGCACTCAGCACATCGCTGGTGCGGTCCCAGACCAGCCGCGGCCGCAGTTCCGCGAAGTCCTCGCTGGGGTACCGTCCGCTCAGCATGTCGAGCACGGCATCGAAAACAGGCCGGGGCAGCTCGCGGAAGGGATCGCTGTCGCGGATGATGGCGAACAGGTCCGCGCTGGTGGGCGATGCGTCCAGGCACATCGAGACGAGCTGCTGGGCGAGCACATCCAGGGGATTGCGCAGCAACGGGACCGCCTCGATGGCGCTTTCGGACATCCGGCGCGAGATCACCGCGGACTCCAGGACGTCGCCGCGCGAGGTGGGGAAGAAGAAGCCCTGGGAGACGGCGCCCACCTGGTGGCCTGCGCGCCCCACGCGCTGCAGGCCGCTGGACACCGAGGGCGGAGACTGCACCTGTACCACGAGGTCGACCGAGCCCATGTCGATGCCCAATTCGAGGGAACTCGTCGCGACGACACAGGGCAGCCGTCCGCTCTTGAGGTCGGATTCGATCTGGGCCCTTCGTTGCTTGCTGACCGACCCGTGGTGGGCACTTGCGATGATGGGGAACTCGGTGCCATCCAGCCCGTGCGTGGTGGCCGATTGGGCCATCACCTGGGCGGGTGGCGGATGCGGTTCGAACTCGGCGCCGAGATCGGCTGCGTACAGCTCGTTGAGTCTGGCGGTGAGGCGTTCTGCCAAACGCCGGGAGTTCACGAAGCAGATGGTGGAGCGGTGCTGGCGTACCAGATCGAGGATTTCTCGCTCAATGGGCGGCCACATCGACTTCTGCTGCCCGGAGCCGCCCGGTTCCTGTTCGGCAGGCGGTGCACTCAGCTCGGTCATGTCATCGAGGGGCACCATGACCTGAAGGTCCCAGGTCTTCTCTGCGCCGGGACTGATGACCCGCACGGCGTGGCGTCCGCCCAGGAACGACGCGACCCTGTCAGCGGGACGCACGGTGGCGGACAAGCCGATGCGCTGGAAGCCGCCGTGCCGGCTCATTGCCTCGAGGCGTTGCAGGCTCACCATGAGGTGGGCACCTCGTTTTGTGCCGGCCAGCGCATGCACCTCGTCGACGATCACGGTGCGCAGCTCACGAAGCGTGCTCCCGACCCGGCTGGACAGCATCAGGAACAGAGATTCGGGGGTGGTGATGAGGATGTCGGGTGGATGGCTGAGGAGGCGTCGCCGATCGGCTGCGGGCGTGTCACCGGAGCGCACCGCGACGCTGACTTCAGGGGAGGGCAGCCCCAGCCGCTCGGCGGTTGCCGCGATGCCACGCAGCGGGGCGCGAAGATTGCGCTCCACATCCACCGCCAAAGCCTTGAGCGGCGAGATGTACAGGATCTTCACTCCGGCCGGCGGACCAGGTTCCTTCCCGGCGCCGACCAGGGCGGGCTGATCGTGTCCGGCACGGGTGAGGCTGTCAAGGCTGTGCAGGAAGGCGGCCAATGTCTTGCCGGAACCCGTGGGCGCGATGACGAGGGCGTTGTCACCGGAGCCGATGGCCTGCCATGCCGCCACCTGGGCCGGGGTGGGTGCGTCGAAGACATCGGTGAACCAGCGCCGGGTTGCCGTTCCGAAGCCCGCCAGGGCTTCGGCTGCCCCAGGGGTGGGTTCACTCGTCCTCATGGCTGCAAGTCTTCCCGGTGGCACTGACAATGTGGAGATCCGCGCCGCTGCATTTCCGGGGACTGGAGCCATGGGCACCGTGGAATTTCCGAACCAAGCCGACTTGGCGCCTGTTGCTTCCGTCGCTGGATCGCTCTCCACGTGGTCGTGATCCACGAAGTCCGGAGTCACATGGTCTCGACCCGCATGGCGCCCCAGTGGTCGCGAACGGCCAACCCGATGCCCATCCCATGGCCTGTATCGCCGGCACTGTGCCGTTCACAGTTCCTTGTCGGGTAGTTCCAAGAATCGCCACACTGCGTGCCAGATGGTCTTGCAGGCGATCTTGTCGTCCAGGGATTGGAGCACAGTTCGGTCACCGAGCTCGGACAGCACGACCTGGTCTGCCCAGACCCGCGCATAGCCGTCACCGAGCTGGTGGGTCATCCGCCGCCAGAATTCGGTTTCGCGCACCCCGCCAGCCTAGTCGGCAGGGTTGACGCCGCACCGAGCGCGGTTTCGACTGGTCTCGAGCATCCCAGGCAGCTGGTCGTACATGGCCCTCCCACACCTGCCGTCAGGTGGACACGCATTGAGGAACTCCAGGCCCGGTTCGCGCTGCCGGGAATCGACTCCTCAAATTCTCGAACGCCGATTCTGGCCGATCCCAGTCCGAGGTGCCGGACCAGCTCAACTCCTCAGCCCTGGGTTACCACATCGCAGCCACGATCTGCGCGGGTCTCGGATCGTTTTCATCCAGCTCGAATGGTGTCGCGCATCCGTTGAATCGCATCGTCTCTGTCCAGGAGTCCAGGAAGGACAGCCTGCCGCGCCTGCGCACACAACGCGTCCTCGCCCCAGCGTTGTCTTCAGGCATGGCGGTCCAGGACGGCGTCCCGCTGCGTCGCAGTGTCGCCTGGATCGTTGCGACGGCGCCCGAAGCCATCGGAGGATCCCATGCCGGAAGGATACGGGCAGATGGTGCCGCGCGTCCGATTCGCTTCGAACGCGTGTTCGCATACAGTGGATCGGGGAAACGGTTCGTCCACCGCCACAAACTGAGTGAAAAAATGTCAGACCTCACTCCTACAGTCAAAGCATCAGAGGACGACCTATCGGTTCCCAACCGACGAGAGGAAAGGACACGACATGGCTGTTGCAGATCGTGAGAAGGCGCTGGAGGCGGCCCTCGCGCAGATCGAGAAGGCACATGGCAAGGGCTCGGTGATGCGGCTGGGCGACCAGGCATATGTGCAGATCGAAAAGATTCCTACCGGTTCAGTGGCGCTCGACATCGCACTGGGTATCGGCGGGCTGCCTCGTGGGCGCATCGTGGAGGTCTACGGGCCAGAATCGAGCGGCAAGACCACCGTTGCTCTGCATGCCATCGCGAATGCCCAGGCCGAAGGCGGCATCTGCGCATTCATAGATGCCGAGCATGCGCTCGATCCGGGTTACGCCCACGCCCTGGGCGTCGACACCGACGCCCTGCTGGTGAGCCAGCCCGACAATGGCGAACAGGCGCTGGAGATCGCGGACACCCTGGTCCGTTCCGGTGCTCTTGAACTGGTGGTCATCGACTCCGTCGCAGCCCTCACCCCGCGTGCCGAGATCGAGGGTGAGATGGGTGACAACCACGTGGGGCTGCAAGCCCGCCTGATGAGCCAGGCATTGCGAAAGATGACCGGTGCGCTCAAGACCACCAACACCACGGCGATTTTCATCAATCAGCTGCGCGAGAAGATCGGTGTCATGTTCGGCTCTCCGGAGACCACCACAGGTGGACGTGCCCTGAAGTTCTACTCATCGGTGCGCCTCGACATCCGCAGGATCGAGGCGCTCAAGGATGGCGGCGACATCGTCGGCAACCGCACGAGGGTCAAGGTCGTGAAGAACAAGGTGGCCCCGCCCTTCAAGCAGGCCGAGTTCGACATCCTCTATGGCAAGGGAATCAGCCGTGAGGGCAGCATTCTCGACATGGGCGTCGATGCCGGAATCATCCGCAAGGCGGGAGCCTGGTTCACCTACGGTGAGGATCAGCTCGGGCAGGGCCGGGAGAATGCCCGAGGCTTCCTCATCTCCCACCCAGAGATCGCCCAGGAGATCGACGACAAGATCCGGATTGCGCTGGGTCTGGTCGCCGATCCCGATATGCCAGAGGACGTCGATCCTGAGACCGGGGAAGTGCAGCTCTGAGCATGGGGAACAACTCGTGGGGATCTCGTCATTCCCGCCACCCCAAGGACGCTGACAGCGCCGACCCCGATGTCGACCCACTCGAATTCACCCGGGAGATCGCGCTGCGCCGCCTGGAGCAGCGGGACTACTCCCGCGGTGAACTGCAGGACTACCTGGTGCGCCGGCGCCGGGCTGATCCGCAGCTGGCCGGGCGGGTGCTCGACCGGCTGGAGGCCGTGGGGCTTGTCGACGACGCGCGATTCGCCGCAGCCTGGGTGGATTCCCGTCGTCGCACCAAACAACTGTCACGGCGCGCCTTGGCCCAGGAGCTGCGGTCCAAGGCGATCAGCGACGATCTCATTTCGGCGGTCCTCGACCAGATCGACACCGATCAGGAGCATGAGACTGCCCTGACGGCATGCCGTGTCAGGGCATCACGCATGCACGGTGTCAACCGGGAGGTTGCCTTCCGGCGCCTGGCCGGGGCTCTGGCCCGCAAGGGCTATCCCTCGTCGACGGTGGTCGCCGTGGTCAGTCAAGTGCTGGATGAGACCGTCGAACAGGCCTGAACCCAGCGCCGAGTCACTGTGCCGGGCGTCATTTCGTGTCGGCGGCCTCCAGAATGGTGGCGGCAGTACCCATTTCCACCGGTGCGATGCGCCGGTTCCTCAGCCACGACTCCAACCCATGGGCGAGCCTGGTGAGGGACCAGTTGAGGATGTAGAAGATGGCAGCGACGATCAGGAAGCCCACGACGAGATTGCCGTAGACCGCGTCGATGTACTGCGCCGAACGCAGCAATTCGGGATAGGTGATCATGTAGCCCAGCGCCGTGTCCTTCAAGATGATCACCAGCTGGCTCACCAGTGACGGCAGCATCGCCGAGATCGCCTGGGGCAGCAGGATGGAACGCAGCACCTGGCCATGCATCAGGCCGATGGCCTGCCCCGCCTCGCGCTGACCCGAGGGCAACCCGTGCACCCCGGCGCGCAGCAGTTCAGCCATCACACAGGAGTTGTAGACGGTGAGGCCGGTCACCACGCCCATGAAGGAGAGCATGTCGCCGCTGAACAGGCCGGTGGACAAGAAGGCGTAGTAGGAGAAGATCATCATCATCAACACCGGTACGGAGCGGAAGAACTCCACGAATACGCCGCACGCCCAGGAGAGTGGCTTCACCTGCGAGAGCCGCCCAAGGCCCAGCAGCAGGCCGATGATGGTTGCCGCGACCACCGATATCGCTGCTGCCCTGAGCGTGGCGAGCAGACCAGGAACCAGATAGGCCGTCCAGGTCTCGGGGTCGGTGAAGGGTTCCCATTTCTGCGGTGCCAGCTGCTCCCGCAGCCCCCACACGAGTGCCAACAGCAGGGCCGCGATGAGCACCCCGCCGATGATTCCGATGATGAGATTGCGCTGCCGGGTCTTGGGACCCGGCACATCGAACAGGACGGACTGTGTGTCACTCATCGTGTCACCGCCAGTCTGTTGGCGAGCCGGGTGAAGAAGACATTGAGCGGCAGTGTGAGGATGACGAAGCCGGCCGCCATGATGAAGAAGATCGCGTACAGCGCGTCCGAACGGAATTCGATCATGTTGGCCATCTGGTAGCTGGCCTCGGCGACTCCGATAGTGGCCAACACCGTGGTGTTCTTCACCAGCGAGTTGGCCGTGGTGCCCAGCGGAGAGATTGCCCCGCGCATGGCCTGCGGCAGCACGACTTGGGTGAGCGTCTGACCAAAGGTCAACCCGATGGCCCGGGCCGCCTCGGCCTGGCCCATCGGCACCGTGTTGATGCCCGAACGAATGGCCTCCGCCACGAATCCGCTGTGATACACCGCGACCGCCACGACGCCCCACATGAAGGCCTCTGTGGCATTGCGGGAACCCGGCGGCGCAAGATGCACTCCGAGCAGCAGGAACATCACGAAGAAGGCGAAGAAGACCACCAGTGTCAGTGGCAGATTGATGCACAGGCTCACATATACCTTGGCGAAGATCTGGAAGACCGAGATCGGGCTCACCCTCATGATGGCGATGACGATGCCGATCACCAGGGCTCCCGCCATCCCGAGCAACGAAATCTTGATGGTCATCCAGAAGGCATCGAGAATGTGGAACTGGTTGAACAGCTCAAGCAGTTCACTCATCTTGTCCCTCGCTTTCTCCTCAGCTGCACCCGAGCAAGCAGGTGGTGTCCAATACGGAATGCCCGCGCAGGTGTCCACGTGGGATGAGCGGAACGAAAATCAGAAGGCTGGCGCCGAGTGGGCCGGTCACGCCATGTCATGACTGAGCGATCCGTGGCCCGCAGACTGCCCGTGGTCGGTCGGGATGAGCCAGCATTCACCCCGACCGGCCGGTCATCAGACGCCGCAGTTGGGTGTCGGCGTCGGCGGGTTGGTGCCCTTGTCGACGGAGAATCCGCCCGTGCTGAGGTTGTCATCCACAGACTTCTGCCACTCACCGGAGCTGATCATCTTGGTGAGCGCATCGGTGATGGCCGTGCACCTGGCGGCATCGCCCTTCTTCAGGCCGATGCCGTAGTTCTCGGTGGTGAATGGGTGATTGACCAACTTGAGCTTGCCCTGGTACTGCGGCTGCGCGGCATAGCCGGCGAGGATCACGTTGTCAGTGGTGATGGCATCGATCTGGCCACCTGCCAGGGCCTGGACGCACTTTGAATAGGAGTCCATCTCCTGCAGGTCCACTCCGGAGGCGTACTTGGTCTTGATCGTCTGGGCCGAGGTGGACCCTGTGACCGAGCACAGCTTCTTGCCGTTCAGGCTGTCAGGACCGGTGATCGAGTTGTCGTCCTGACGCACCAGCAAGTCCTGGCCGGCCACGAAATAGGGTCCGGCGAATTCGACGCGCTGCTTGCGGGAATCGGTAATGGAATAGGTCGCCACGATGAAGTCGACCTGACCGGATTCGATCATCGTCTCGCGCTGGGCGGACACGGCCTCCTTGAAGTCGATCTGGCCGGGCGCATAACCCATCTGGTCAGCGACATAGCGGGCCACATCGGCGTCGAAGCCCTTGATTTCACTGCCCACCTTGAGGCTGGTGCCGGGCTGGTCGACCTTGACGCCGATGGAGATGCGTCCCTGGGCGGAGCCGGTGGAGGATGATGAGCCAGACGAGTTGCTGCTACAGGCGGCCATTGTGCTCGTCAGCACCACGGCCATGACGGCAGCTGCTGCGAGCTTGATGCGACGTGCTCGGCTATGAGGTGACATCGTTGTTTCCTTTCCTGTACCGACGAGCCATGACTGGGGATGAGGTGCTCGCCAAAATGGTGGTATTCAGAGGGGAAATCGAGCTGGTCAGTGGGTGAGCAGTTTCGACAGAAAATCCTTCGCGCGCGCGGTGTGCGGATGGTCGAAGAAGCTGTCGGGATCGTTCTGCTCGACGATGCGTCCGTCGGACATGAACACCACCCGGTCGGCGGCGCGCCGGGCGAAGCCCATCTCGTGGGTCACCACGATCATGGTCATGCCCGCCCTGACAAGATCGGTCATGACGTCGAGTACCTCGTTGACCATTTCGGGATCCAGCGCCGAGGTGGGTTCGTCGAACAACAGCACTTTGGGATCCATCGCCAGTGCACGAGCGATCGCGACACGTTGCTGCTGTCCGCCGGACAACTGGGCCGGCAGCTTGTGGGCCTGGTCCTCCACGCCGACCCGGCGCAGCAGGGCCATGCCCTTCTCTTCCGCTTTGGACTTCGACATCTTGCGCACCTTCATGGGGCCAAGGGTCACATTCTCCAGAGCCGACTTGTGGGCGAACAGGTTGAAGCTCTGGAAGACCATGCCCACCTCGGCGCGAAGCTGCGCCAGAGCCTTGCCCTCCTCGGGCAGCAACTGGCCGTCCACCCTGATCTCGCCGGAGTTGATGGCTTCCAGCCGATTGATGGTGCGGCACATGGTCGACTTGCCGGAACCTGACGGGCCGAGGACGACGACGACCTCACCGGAGTGCACGGACAGGTCGATATCGAAGAGCACCTGCTTGTCGCCGAAGGACTTGTTGACCTTCTTCAGTTCCACGATCGTCGGTGTGCCCGGGTCGGGCGGCGCACCGTTCATGGGAGCGGTCTGCTGATCAGCCATGGCTCACTCTATTGCGGCACAGCTGTCTGTGAGGAGCTTTTTGCGCGCTGTTTTCCGGCGCTTGCGGCATGCTGAGAGCGAATCATGGCTTGATGGCAGCCATTTCACTCGGGTTACCATGGTTGAGCCATGTCGAACTCCCCGCTCCCGCAGAAACCGTCAGGGATGTCCCCCTCGAGCAGCCCTCACTCCCGCAGCTATCAGGTGATCACCTATGGCTGCCAGATGAATGCCCATGACTCCGAGCGGATCAGCGGCCTGCTGGAGTCCGCCGGTTATGTGGCGGCGCCCGAGCCGCACAACGGCGAGCACACCACAGCCGATGTCGTCGTCTTCAACACCTGCGCCGTCCGCGAGAATGCCGACAACCGGCTCTACGGCAATCTCGGGCACATGGCCTCCGTCAAGCAGCGGCGCGAGGGCATGCAGATCGCCGTCGGCGGATGCATGGCACAGAAGGATCGCGAGACCATCGTTGCCAGGGCGCCCTGGGTGGATGTCGTCTTCGGCACCAACAATCTGGCCTCCCTGCCGACCCTGCTGGAACGGGCGCGAGTGCGCCAGGAGAGCCAGGTGGAGATCACCGAGGCCCTTCAGAACTTTCCGTCCGACCTGCCGACGCACCGCGAGTCGGCCTATTCGGCGTGGGTCTCGATCAGTGTCGGATGCAACAACACCTGCACCTTCTGCATAGTGCCTTCGCTGCGCGGCAGGGAAACTGATCGGCGCCCCGGTGACATCCTCAACGAGGTGCGGATGCTCGTGGACCAGGGTGTGTGCGAGATCACCCTGCTGGGGCAGAACGTCAACAGCTATGGCGTACAGTTCGGCGATCGCGGTGCCTTCGCAAAGCTGTTGAGGGCCTGCGGAGAGGTGGACGGGCTGGAGCGGCTGCGTTTCACCAGCCCCCATCCGGCGTCGTTCACCGACGATGTCATCGACGCCATGGCGGACACCCCAGCGTTGATGCACCAGCTGCACATGCCACTGCAATCCGGCTCGGACGAGGTGCTGCGGGCGATGCGCCGCAGCTACCGGTCGAAGCGATTCCTGTCCATCCTGGATCGGGTGCGCGCCGCGATGCCGGATGCCGCGATCAGCACCGACATCATCGTGGGTTTCCCGGGGGAAACGGAGCAGGACTTCCAGGACACCCTCGATGTCGTCGCCGAGGCGCAGTTCGCCAGCGCCTTCACCTTTCAGTACTCGATCCGGCCGGGGACACCGGCGGGCGAGATGCCCCATCAGGTGCCTGCCGAGATCGTGCAGGAACGCTACGAACGCCTGGTCGCTGAGCAGGAGGAGATCTCCTGGCGGCAGAACACGGCGCTGGTCGGATCCACGGTCGAGGTGCTGTTCACCGACGGCGGTGGCCGCAAGGACGGCATCCGTGAACGGATTTCAGGCCGGGCGCGGGACAACCGGTTGGTGCACGTCGCCCTGCCGGACGATCCGCAGTCACAACCCCGCCCCGGGGACATGGGCGAGGTGCAGATCACCTATGGCGCACCGCACCATCTGGTCGCTGACTCGCCGTTGCGCGGGCTGCGAAGGACTCGAGGCGGTGATGCCTGGGCGGCCCGCACACGGCTGCCCGGCAGCGATCCGATCCCCGCCGGGTCAGCGGCGCCCGGGACAGTGTCATTGGGCGTGCCTCCAGTCCCCACCCGCTCGTGACACCAGAATTCGACGCACCAGCGGCGGTGCCGCCGCTGGTGGTGATCATCGGCCCCACCGCATCGGGGAAGTCATCATTGGCCGTGCGGCTCGCCCTGGGACTTGCCGAGTTGGGCACGCCGGCCGAGATCGTGAACGCCGACTCGATGGCCATCTATCGCGGCATGGACATCGGGACAGCCAAGCCAACTGCCGGCGAGAGGGCTCTGGTGCGCCACCACCTGGTGGACATTTTCGATATCCGCAGGACCGCCACCGTGGCCCAGTTCCAGGTGCTGGCACGTCAGACCATTGCGGAGCTGCGGCACAGGGGAGTGATCCCGCTGCTGGTGGGCGGTTCGTCGCTGTACACCCGGGCCGTGATGGACGACTTCGAATTTCCTGGCACCGATCCGGAAATCCGCAGCAGGTGGGAGGCGGAATTGGACAGAATCGGGCCCGAGGCGCTGCACGCCAAGCTCGCTGAGCGTGCGCCCCAGGCTGCAGCGGCAATCCTGCCCGGCAACTCCCGCCGCGTCGTGAGGGCACTTGAGGTGCTCGACATCACCGGCCACTTCACACCCGGTCTGCCGCCCACCCACTATCTGCTCCAGAACGTGCACCAATTCGGCCTGGAACTGGAACGGGAGACGATGGACGAGAGGATCGCCGCCCGGGTGCGGGCGATGTTCGACGAGGGCCTCGTCGACGAGGTCCGGGAGTTGGAGACCGAAGGCCTGAGGGAAGGGGTCACTGCCAGCCGTGCGTTGGGCTACCGCCAAGTGCTTTCCATGCTCGATGGCGACGTGACCCTTGACCAGGCGATCACAGCCACCATCGAGCGCACCCGGCGCTTCGCACGCAAGCAGCTCGGATGGTTCCGCCGGGATTCCCGGATCTGCTGGTTGCCGGCACAGGACCCGGATCTGGTATCACGTATCCTGGCCGAACTCGAAATGACGGGCTGAAACGGCGGACAGGATTTCAGGGCCGTGTCTGGATGCAAGGATGGCAGACATGAGATCGTGGGGTTTTTCCAAGGGGCACGGGACGCAGAATGATTTCATCCTCCTGAGGGATCGCACCAACTCCACGCCGCTGAGCGCCGATGACGTGCGCTTCCTGTGCGACCGGCGGCGCGGCATCGGCGCCGACGGGGTGATCCGGGCTGTGAAAGCCGAATTCATGCCCGAATGGGAGGGCGATCCCGGTCTGTGGTTCATGGACTATCGCAACAGCGATGGCTCGATCGCTGAAATGTGTGGCAACGGGCTTCGTGTCTACGCCAGATTCCTGCTCGACCAGGACTATGTGAACAATCCGGAGATGGACATTGCCACCCGCGCCGGCGTCCACCATGTCACCGAACTGAGCGATGGCCGTTTCATGGTCGATCTCGGCATGGTGCAGGTCGCACCAAGGACCACCGCTGTGAACCTTGCCGGTCAGGTTTTCCAGGCCATTTCGGTGAATGTGGGAAATCCGCATGCAGTCGTGCTGCTGCCTGATGAGGTGAACCTGTCGGAACTGAAGGTGCCGGCCCAACCGGTGGTTGATCCACAGGTTTTCCCCTCCGGAGCCAATGTCGAGTTCGTGCACGTGGTGGATCGTCATTTCCTGCAGATGCGCGTCCACGAACGGGGCTCGGGTGAAACGCTGTCCTGCGGCACCGGGGTTGTCGCCTCCGCAGCAGCCCAGGCGAGCCGGCTGGGCGAGGACGGCTGTTTCGCCGTTCAAGTGCCGGGAGGCGACCTCGACGTGGAGATCGACGGAGACACTGCCCATCTCATCGGGCCGGCGGTCATCGTCGCCACGGGAACGGTGCTGCTGCCTGACAGGCCACGGCGCTGAACCCTCTCCGCGCGCATTCCCACACCGTCTCGTCACCCAGGATTGTGGCGCGCCTTGGGAGCGGTCCGTCGATGTGCCAGTCTGGTAGGACGATGAGCGCACCTCGAGACGAGCACGACACAGAGCAGACTTCCACCGATGTTGCCTGGGAGCCTGCTGGGCCTTCCGATCTCGGCGACCAGGTCGACTACGATGCCGGCCAGATGGATCTGGCGGATCGCGCTGCACTGACCCGGGCACCCGGCATGTCCACCGAGCTGGTGGACGAGAGTGAGGTCGAGTACCGGCAGCTGCGCCTCGAGCGCGTCGTGCTCATCAGCGTGTGGACCTCGGGCACGCAGGCCGATGCGGAGAACGCCATGCAGGAACTCAAGGCCCTGGCGCAGACCGCGGGATCGGTGGTTCTCGAGGGGCTGATCCAACGCCGTTCCAGCCCCGAGGCCTCCACCTATCTCGGCTCCGGCAAGGTGGAGGAGCTGCGTGAGGTGGTCGCGGCCACCGGCGCTGACACCGTCATCGCTGATGGCGAGCTGAGCCCTGCTCAGCTGCGCAATCTTGAGGACCGGGTGGGTGTGAAGGTGGTGGACCGCACCGCGCTGATCCTGGACATCTTCGCCCAGCATGCCCGCTCCGTGGAGGGCAAGGCGCAGGTGGAACTGGCCCAGCTGAACTATCTGAAGCAGCGCCTGCGCGGCTGGGGCGACAGCCTCTCTCGCCAGGTCGGCGGGCGCGCGGCCGGCGGTGTCGGGATCGGCGGGCGCGGCCCTGGTGAAACGAAGCTGGAGACCGACCGCCGTCGCATCAACACCCGTATCGCGATACTCCGCAAGAAGCTGCGCACGATGGAATCCACTCGCGAAATGCAGCGTGAGGACCGCCGTCGCAGCCGCGTCCCCTCCGTGGCGCTGGTCGGTTACACCAATGCCGGCAAGAGCTCCCTGCTCAACCGCCTCACCGGTGCCGGTGTGCTCGTCGAGGACGCCCTGTTCGCCACCCTGGACCCCACCACCCGTCGCTCCAGCAGCACGGACGGCCGGGTCTACACGCTGACTGACACGGTCGGGTTCGTGCGGCACCTGCCCACCGACCTGGTCGAGGCCTTCCGGTCCACCCTTGAGGAGTCCGTGCAGGCGGACCTGCTGGTGCACGTCGTCGATGGTTCGGACGCGGATCCCCAGGGTCAGATCTCAGCCGTGCACGAGGTGCTGCGCTCGATCGGCGCCACGGACATCCCCGAACTGCTGGCGGTCAACAAGATCGATACCGCTGATCCCGAGACCCTGGCCGCCCTGCGCTCCAACAACGAGCGTGTCGTGATGGTCAGCGCAGTGAGCGGGCAGGGCGTCGAGGAGCTTCGCACCGCGATCGAGGCCGGCCTGCCCGTGCCGCAGGAATCGGTGGACGTGCTCATCCCCTGGGATCGAGGCGACCTGGTCGACAGGGTGCACCGCCAGGGGGAGATCGAGGTGGACGAATACCTCGCCGAGGGAACCCACCTGGTGGCTCGGGTGCACCCCGACCTGGGCGGGGAACTGCGTCCCTACGCACAGTGATGACCAAGACCCCGCACGACACCGGCGTCGGCATTCCAGGCCAGGTGGGCATTCACCCACGACCTTCCCGCCAGGGACCCGAGCGGGTGGACACACAGCAGGACGGGACACGACAGGCACCGCCACGGCACCGAGAGGTCCTGGCAGCCGCGGTCCGTGCCATCCACGGCACGCCGCGACCAGGCCAGCAGCAGATGGCTGATTCCGTTGCCGAAGCCCTCTCGCAGCAGTGTCATCTGCTCGTCCAGGCGGGTACCGGCACCGGAAAGTCGCTGGGCTACTTGGTTCCGGTCATGCTGCATGCCCAGAAGAGCGGAAAACCGACAGTCGTGGCCACGGCCACACTGGCCCTGCAGTCCCAGCTCGCCACGAAGGACATCCCCACGGCTGCCGCTGCGGTCGCCGCGGTGACCGGCCGGGAGCCGGTGAGTGCCCTTGTGAAGGGCCGTTCGAACTATGCCTGCCTGCTGCGTGCCCTGGAGGGCGGGATCGTCGAGCAGGACAGCCTGCTCGGGGCAGACGAGATGACGGAAGTGGCGCACGCCGCCTCATCGGACCCGGAGAGTGCGCTGGGCGCAGAAGTGGTGGCCCTGCGCGAATGGGTGAACCACCAGCGGGAGAGCGACGGTCTGGCCGACAGGGACGATGCGCCGCCACATTCGCCGATGGCGTGGGCACAGGTGTCCGTCAGCTCGCGGGAGTGCCTCGGTGCCCGATGCGCCTTTCATGACGAGTGCTTCGTCGAAGCATCACGGGCGCGGGCTCGCCAGGCCGATCTGGTGGTGACCAATCACGCGCTGCTCGCCATCGACGCGCTCAACGAGCGGAGCGTGCTGCCCGAACACGATGCCGTGGTCATCGACGAGGCCCACGAACTCACCAGCCGGGTGACGGGGGCAGCGAGCCAGGAACTCAGCCCCCAGCAGGTGGACAGGATCGCCAGGAAGGCCGCGGCATGGCTCGATGACCAGATTTCAGTGGACCTGTTCGACGCAGCGGATGCGCTGAAAGGTGCGCTGGACTCCAGCGAGCTGGGAAGGGTGAACAGCCCTGATGGTGCTTGTGGAACCGCGTTGGCACGGATCAGGGAGCTGTCCCGTACCGCGCTGAGCGGTCTGAGCCACTCGGGCGGCAAGGGCACGGTGGACACCGAGCGCGCCCAGGTCCAGGCGGGAATGCAGGAGGTCTTCGAAACCGCCGAGCGGATGGCAGCACTGGCCGAAGCCGATGTCGTGTGGATCAGCGAGCGTCTGCGATTCGGGCGTCAGCTGTGCGTGGCGCCGCTGTCGGTGGCGGGACTCCTGAGACACGCGATCCTGAGCCGTGCCACGACTGTGCTGACTTCCGCAACGCTGGCCCTGGGCGGATCATTCGGGGCCATCGCCGGGCAGGTGGGGCTCAAGGCCGTCGATCGGGTGGAGAGTCCCGCTGATGCTGCCGGGTTTGCCAGCTCCGATTCTGCCGGCTCCGATCCAGCAGAGGGGGGAGGCGAACCCCAGGACATCTCGCAGTGGTGCGGGATCGACGTCGGATCGCCCTTCGACTACCCGAAACAGGCGATTCTGTATGTTGCGGCAAAGCTTCCACGCCCCGGCAGGGAAGGCGTCTCCGATGAATTGCTGGCGCAGATCGCCGAACTCGTGTGGGCTGCGGACGGGCACACGCTCGGACTGTTCTCCTCTCAGCGTGCCGCCGATGCGGCCGCCCGCCATCTGCGCACCGAGCTGCCCAAGTTGCCGGTGCTCTGCCAGGGCGAGATGCAGCTGCCCGAGCTGACCCGCCGGTTCGCCGAGGAATCCACCACGAGCCTGTTCGGCACGATGTCGCTGTGGCAGGGCATCGATGTACCGGGGGAATCCTGCCGGCTCGTCATCATCGACCGGATTCCCTTTCCGCGCCCGGACGATCCGCTGAGCCAAGCCCGTCAGCAGGCGGTCAGCAAGGCTGGGGGCAATGGTTTCATGCGGATCGCGGCAACTCATGCGGCATTGATGCTGGCCCAGGGAGCGGGCCGTCTGGTGCGCAGCGGAAATGATCGCGGGGTGGTGGCCATCCTGGATTCGCGCCTGGTCACGGCGCGCTACGGCAGTTTCCTGAGGGCTTCTCTGCCGCCGTTCTGGACGACGACCTCGCTGGACGTCGCGGAGAATGCGTTGAGGAGGCTCAGCGGGCAGAAGTGACACGGCACCGAGCGTTCCCCGTCGGCCAATCCCCGGGCTGGACAACCCCGGGATTCAGAACATTTCTGGACAGGGCAGATCGGACCCCTCCCCGAACCGGTCCGGAAAACCATGCAGTGCTGGAATGCACTGCTGACCAGCTCGCAGAAAAGATGGTGCTTCGACTGCCATGGTCCCCATGTTCTCGAAAGTCCCTGGTCATGGATTTTATCCGCAGATGCCCGTCGGCCTGTCGAGCCAACTGACTCGCGCCGACGACACGATGGACGGAGTTGCCCACAGCGTGGCAGCAGTCGCTGCGGAGCACATGTCTGAGGCTGAGTGCCTGTGACCGGATGTGGCAGTCCTGCTAGATCTTGCGCAACACTGCGACAACCTTGCCGAGGATGCGCGCCTGGTCTCCGGCGATCGGCTCATAGGCAGGATTGTGCGGCATCAGCCACAGGTGGCCGTCGCGCCGGCGGAACTCTTTGACGGTCGCCTCGTCGTCGAGCAGGGCAGCCACGAAATCGCCGTTGTCGGCGGTGTCCTGCTGCCGGATGACGACATAGTCGCCGTTGCAGATGGCGGCGTCGATCATCGAGTCACCCCGTACCTCCAGCATGAAGGCCGTACCGCTGCCGACAAGCTCGCTGGGCAGCGGCATGACCTGCTCCACCTGTTCGGTGGCGAGGATCGGGCTGCCGGCGGCGATCCGCCCGACAAGTGGAACGTTGACGGCCTGTGGGAAGGCGTCGCCGAAGCCGGTGACATCCATGGTGCCGGCGGAGCCACCTGGGACAGAGGCTTCCTGGGAATGCTCGGACCAGTGGACCTCCAGAGCCCTCGGGCGCTTCGGATCACGCCGCAGAAAACCCTTGGCCTCAAGCACCTTGAGCTGATGAGCCACGCTCGACGGGCTGGTGAGCCCCACCGCGTCACCCATTTCGCGAATGCTCGGGGGATAACCGCGTGCCTCGACGCTCGAGGAGATGAATTCGAGGATCCGGAGCTGGCGGGCACTGAGCGTGGAGGGATCCAGCGGTGCGCTGTGGACGTCGGCTGTCACCTCGGAGAACTGCTGCCCTCGCGCCGTGGAGGCACGCAACTCGGCCTCCACCCGGGCGCTGGAAGGACGGCCCGCCTTTCGTGCTCCACCCATGGTGGAAGGGCCTCGGCCCACGCCAGAAGGCTCGCCGACCGTCGGTGACGGCGATGTCGAGGTCTTCTTGGCAGACATGTCAGAAGGATATCCGGCTGTACCCCGGAATCAAACGATTGTTCGATCGCGTGTCGGGATCCGCGTGTGGGCACGGGTGCGGGGAACCGTCTGGAGAAGTGCTGGCACTCCGGTCCGTGTCCGTACACGGGCGGCACAAGACGGTGGCCGCCGCGCTCTGTCCTGGATCGGGAGCTGCGCGGCAGACCCTCATGGGACGAGTCCTCCGGTCTTCCGGCGAAAACTGTCGGTGGCCGCTGCTGGACTCATCTGCATGACGACGAGGACCCACACAGCACCTGGGCGGCCGGCGTCGCCTCGAGTGTCCGCAGAGCTGGCAATCTCGAACAGATGTCCTATTATGAAACTCGAACAGGTGTTCGATCCTGGGTCGATGAATCGGCTCTACCGCTCGAAACCTGATCACTCGAGGTGGGTCCGCGCACATGCGCACGCGGAAGGAGCAAACATGAACAACGCCCATGGCACCGTGATCGACGATCGGCCTTCTGGCGAGGCGCGCAGTGCCGGGATGTCCGGTCTGGATGAACTGGGCGTGGGTCAGGCGAGGGCCCCGCACCTGGGTGCTCGGTCTCGCGCGATCCAACCTCGCCCAGATCTGAGGCGGCCTGTCGCCAGGCCAGTCCAACCTGCCTATCCAGGCTCGGAGAGCCTTTCGGGTGGGCCCAGCCTGATTCGCATCGATCTCAGGTCGGCGACCCCGTTCGTGTGTTCGGGGCTCACCACGGGGGCTCACGGAATACACCCGACTGACGTTGTGCTCGGCGATGCTGTGGCGCCCTCTGCGGCCGCTAGGGGCATCGCGAGTCCATCCGCATTCATTCCTGCCAATCCGCGCACGCCGGCCGGAATGTCGGATGTGGGCGCCGGCTCGGGTGCCGGTGTCCACAGTGCAATGGTCAGGTCTCGCGTAGGAGGAGCGGTCCCGAGTTCGGGTCCCAGCTCAGCGGCCTCGGGTTCACATGCCGGCACGCGAACCTCGACGCCCATCGCGTCAACAACCCGGTGTTCGGCCACGGCCACGGGTTGGCATCTCACCACACGTGGCCTGGCAGTCGTCCTGGCCGGGTTCCTGCTGATGATGGTTCTCGGCGCGTCAGCGGTGATCCATTCCTTTGCCAGCATCACTTCGGCAGATTCACATGTGCCGCAGCATGCCGTTCGAGTTGACGCGGCCAACAGCGATGGTCAGCATTCCATGGGGTCCACCGAGGTCCCGCAGCACCGGGAAGCGGTCGTCCGGCTGAACAGGTGACGGGCCGGCCCGTGCGACACGCCGAGGCCACGCCGGGGCACGCCGGAGAGTTCGTGGATTTCGAATCAGCAGGTGTACGGTTACTACATCTAGTAGTTGCAATCATGTGGTTCACCCACCAGTTGTGGTTGTTCTCCACATGTTTCCACAAGAAATTGTAGTAACCCACAGGTGTTGTGCACCGGTGGGAACATGTCCCGGGCCTGGGAGGAGCTGCCTGATGCATTGCCCGTATTGCCATCACAGCGACTCAAAAGTGCTCGATTCCCGAGTCGCTGAAGACGGCGCGAGTATTCGCAGGCGTCGTCAGTGCCCCAAGTGCCAGCGTCGGTTCACGACCATTGAGCGGATGCAGCTCGTGGTGGTGAAGAAGTCCGGAGTGATCGAACCGTTCAGCCGCGACAAGGTCATCAATGGCGTCCGCAAGGCTTGCACGGGGCGTCCTGTCACAGAGACTCAGCTGGCCAGACTAGGGCAGACCGTCGAGGACAGTCTTCGTGCCAGCGGTATGGCCGAAGTGCCCACTGAAGAAGTGGGTGTCGCGATCCTGAAGCCCCTGGGTCGGCTCGATGCCGTGGCCTATCTGCGCTTCGCGAGTGTTTACCAGCATTTCCAGTCCGTAGACGACTTCGAGGCCGAGATCGCACGACTGCGTTCGTCCGGCGCTCTTCCCACGCAGGAGCCGGCATCGGCTTCCGGCAACGAAACACCCTGAGACGCCATCACCCGGATACCCGGACACGACGCCCCTCACGAACCGGCCCGGCACCGTCACCGACAGTGCTGTCCGGATTCGTCCCCCGCTCCACACGATCAGGACAGGTCAGCACTGCTGGCACAGCACAGAGAGGTCACGATGACACAGACCACGACAGCCGCCAGGCGAGGTGTGCGGCGACCCGCTGGGATCACCGTCCAGCGAGTCTTCAGCAAGCCTGGCGTGCATCCCTATGACGAGGTGACCTGGGAACGCCGCGACGTGGTGCAGACCAACTGGAAGACCGGCGAGGTGGTCTTCGAGCAGAAGGACGTGGAGTTCCCGGACTTCTGGAGCATCAACGCGTCGACCATCGTCACCACCAAGTACTTCCGTGGCGCCCTGGGCACTGACCGGCGGGAGTCCAGCCTTCGCCAGCTCATCGACCGCGTGGTGACGACCTATGTGCGCACCGGACGCGAGAATGGCTATTTCGCCTCTGACGAGGACGCGGACGTCTTCGGCGAAGAGCTCACCTGGATGCTCGTGCACCAGTACTTCGCCTTCAACTCGCCGGTGTGGTTCAACGTCGGTACCGAGAGCCCCCAGCAGGTGAGCGCCTGCTTCATCCTGTCCGTCGACGACTCGATGGATTCGATCCTGAACTGGTACAAGGAAGAGGGGATGATCTTCAAGGGCGGTTCGGGCGCAGGGATCAATCTGTCCAGGATTCGCTCCTCCCACGAGTTGCTGCGTTCCAGCGGTGGCACGGCCTCGGGCCCGGTCAGCTTCATGCGAGGCGCAGATGCCTCCGCGGGCACCATCAAGTCCGGTGGTGCCACCCGCCGGGCCGCGAAGATGGTTGTCCTGGACATCGATCATCCCGACATCGAAGAGTTCGTCGAGACGAAAGCCCGGGAAGAGGACAAGATCCGCGCCCTTCGCGATGCCGGTTTCGACATGGACCTCGGTGGGCGGGACATCACCTCGGTGCAGTACCAGAACGCCAACAACTCGGTGCGCGTCTCCGACGAGTTCATGCGAGCCGTCGAGGCCGACACCGATTTTGATCTGCATGCCCGCACCACCGGGGAAACGGTGTCCACGATCAAGGCGCGCGGCCTGTTCGACAGGATCGCCCAGGCTGCCTGGGAGTGTGCGGATCCCGGAATCCAGTACGACGACACGATCAACGCCTGGCACACAGACCCCGAGTCGGGGCGGATCAACGCGTCCAATCCCTGCAGCGAGTACATGAGCCTGGACAACTCCTCCTGCAATCTGGCTTCCCTCAACCTGCTGAAGTTCCTGCGCGACGACGACACCTTCGACACAGAGCTGTTCGTCAAGGCGGTCGAGTTCGTCATCACCGCCATGGACATCTCGATCTGCTTCGCGGATTTCCCCACCGAGGCGATCGGCGCGACCACCCGCGATTACCGCCAGCTGGGCATCGGCTACGCCAATCTCGGCGCGCTGCTCATGGCGCTCGGCAAGGGATACGACTCCGAGGGCGGCCGTGCGCTCGCCGCGGCCATCACCTCGCTGATGACTGCCGCTGCCTATCGGCGTTCCGCCGAGATGGCAGGCGTCGTCGGGGCCTACAGCGGATATGCCCGTAATGCCGATGCGCACCTGTCGGTGATCGCCAAGCACCAGGCTGCCAATGACGCCCTGGCACCGATCAATGAGGTGGACAAGGAGGTGCACAGTGCGGCCGCCGTGCAGTGGAGTTCCGCACTCTCCTTGGGGGAGAAGAACGGTTATCGCAATGCCCAGGCATCGGTGCTGGCTCCCACCGGAACCATCGGCTTCATGATGGACTGCGACACCACGGGCGTGGAGCCCGACTTCTCACTGGTGAAGTTCAAGAAGCTCGTCGGCGGCGGCTCCATGCAGATCGTCAACCACACGGTTTCCCGGGCGCTGAAGAATCTCGGTTATGACAAGGGTGCCGCTGACAAGGTGGTGGACTATGTCGCCAAGAACGGCAATGTCGTGGATGCACCTGGCCTTCGTCCCGAGCACTACGAGGTCTTCGACACCGCCATGGGTGTGAGGGCCATTCCCGCCATGGGCCACGTGCGAATGATGGCCGCCGTGCAGCCATTCATCTCCGGGGCCATCTCCAAGACTGTCAACCTTCCGGAGAAGGCGACCGTCCACGACATCGCCGATGTCTACCTGCAGGGCTGGAAGTTGGGGCTGAAGGCCCTGGCCGTCTATCGCGACAACTGCAAGGTCGGCCAGCCGCTGAGCAGCGGCTCGGAGGGCAAGGATGACAATGTCTCAGAGGCCGAGAAGCCCAAGCCCGAGGTGCGCATCGAATATCGCCCGAGGCGTCGTCGTCTGCCCAAGAGCCGGGCTGCGCGCACCACGAGTTTCTCGGTGGCCAGCGCTGAGGGGTACATGACCACCGGCTCCTACGACTCCGGTCGTCTGGGCGAGATCTTCCTCAAGCTCGGCAAGCAGGGTTCCACCCTGGCCGGCGTGATGGACGCCTTCTCCATCGCCGTGTCGATCGGTCTGCAGTACGGAGTGCCGCTGGAGAGCTTCGTGCAGAAGTTCACCAATCTGAAGTTCGAGCCGGCCGGCATGACCGATGATCCCGACATCCGGATCGCCCAGTCGATCCTCGACTACGTCTTCCGCCGCCTGGCGTTGGACTACCTCGACTTCGACGAGCGCTCCGAACTCGGCATCTACACCGCTTCCGAGCGGGCCCACTATGTCGAGACCGGCAACTACCTCTCCGAGGAGGACGAGGCGTCGTTGCTGGAGAGCGAGCAGCTCAAGAACGACGCCGCCGATGACATCAGGGTGGACGAGCCGGGGGCCATCCAGCCCAGTCTCATCGATGCCGATGCCGGGCGGGCCAAGCCCGGCCACGCACCGCACACCACCACAGAGATGATGGAGGACATCACAGGAGAGGCCTTCGACGCGCCGTTGTGCATGACATGCGGTACCAAGATGCGTCCCAGCGGTTCCTGCTATGTCTGCGAAGGATGCGGTGCCACCAGCGGGTGCAGCTGAGCGTTCAGCACATGAGCGGTTAGAGGTGCGTGCGCACGGATGTGTCCTTGCACATCCGTGCGACGACCGGGGCGAAAAAGGCTCGGGCGCCTAACGTAGTCCCCAGTCAGCGCCGCATAGGAGCGGCGATTGGACAGGGGGTTGTCATGGCGGACTTGTCCGTGGACGTCGTCGTCGTCGGCGGCGGGGCCACTGGAGTCGGAGTGGCCAGAGATGCAGCGATGCGGGGCCTGGACGTGGTCCTCGTGGAGCGCGCGGATCTGGCCCAGGGAACGACGGGTCGCTATCACGGCCTGCTGCACTCCGGCGGAAGGTATGTGGTCTCCGATCCCGAATCGGCCCGTCAGTGCGCCGAGGAGAACTCGATCATCACCCGCATCCACGCCGATGCCGTGGAACAGACCGGTGGCCTGTTCGTCGTCACACCCGATGACTCCGAGGAATATGCGGACGGTTTCCTCGCCGCTGCGCAGGCAGCGCATGTTCCGGCAGAGGAAATTCGGGTTGGCCAGGCACTGGAGCGCGAGCCGAGACTGAATCGGGGAATCAAGCGTGCCTTCGCCGTCTTCGACGGCACGGTCGACGGCTGGCAGATGGTCTGGGGTGCAGCCGAGTCGGCGAAGGAGCATGGCGCGACGATCCTGAGCTATCACCGCCTCACCGAGATCTTGCGAGCTGACGGCAAAGTTGTCGGGGTTCGCTGCCACGACGAGAAGCATGACCGCGAGCTGGGCATCGACTGCCGCTTCGTCATCAACGCAGCCGGAGCCTGGGCAGGTCAGGTGGCCGCGATGGCCGGTTGCGAGGACGTCGAGGTGGTGCCCGGCCGCGGCATCATGATCGCGATGAACCACCGGCTGGTGAACACCGTCATCAATCGATGCATCTACCCGGCCGACGGCGACATCCTGGTGCCGGTGCACACCGTCTCGGTGATCGGCACCACCGACGTGAAGGCCGTCGATCCCGACCGGCTGCCCATTCCGCACGATGAGGTCCAGCAGATGTTCGACGCCGGCGAGGCGCTCATCCCGGGCTTCCGCCAGGCGCGCGCGGTGCATGCCTGGTCCGGTGCCCGTCCGCTGGTCAAGGACACCCGGGTGTCTGCCGGTGACACCCGCCACATGAGCCGTGGCATGGCCGTCATCGACCACCAGGAGCGCGACGACCTCTCCGGCCTGCTGAGCGTCTCCGGCGGAAAGCTCACCACCTACCGCTGGATGGCCGAGCACATCGTCGACCAGATGTGCGAGCAGATGGGTGAGCAGCGTGCCTGCACCACAGCTTCGGAGCCTGTGCCGGCTGCAGTCGGTACTCCCACCTACCGGGTCACCCACCGGTTGGCCGAACGGGAGCACGAATGGCAGAAGGACCAGATCATCTGCGAGTGCGAGCTGATGAGCAGGTCGATGATCGTGGATCTGCTCAAGGAGGATCCGCTGGCCACCCTCGATGACCTGCGGCGCCGTCTGCGTCTGGGTATGGGACCTTGCCAGGGGGGTTTCTGCTCAACCCGTGCGGCGGGGCTGATGGTCTCTGAGGGGGCCGCGGATTCGATCGAAGCGACTCATGCGCTCCGGGAATTCCTCAAGCACCGCTGGATCGGCCTGTGGCCGATCCTGGGCGGCCTGCAGGTGCGCCAGGCAGCGCTCGACGAATGGATAGCCCGGGGAACCCTCGACATCGACCACGCACCGGGAGCGGCCGATCCACCTGAACAATTCCCGGTCGGCCCAGAACAATCGGGCGATTCGCAACAGACGGTTGGTGCACAGCAGACAGGGCAGGTGGCGTGATGCGTGACGTCGTAGTGGTAGGAGCAGGCGTAGCCGGACTGGTGGCGGCGATCAAATTGCGCCGGGCGGGCCTGCAGGTGTGCCTGGTGTACAAGGGGCTCGGCGGCCTGCAGCTGGGTCAGGGCACCGTGGATGTGCTCGGTTACCGGCCGGGCCGGGTCAGCCGTCCGCTGGCCGAGCTCGGCGACTTCCTGGCAGACCAGGAACAGCACGGGGGTCCCACCCATCCCTACGCGGTGACCGGTGCCGATGCCGTCCGCGAGGGCGTCAGCTATCTGGCCGAACTGGTCGGGGAGGGGCTGCTCCAGGGTGATCCCGAGGTCAATGTGGTGCTGCCCACGGCGATCGGTGCGCTTCGCCCGACGAATCTGTACCAGCCCTCGATGGCCGATGGTGTCGTCTCCCTCGACCCGGAAACGCCGGGTGCGCTGCATTCGGGCAGCCGGCTGGTCGTCGTCGGTATCGACGAACTGAAGGATTTCCCGGCAGCACTCATCGCGGGCAATCTGTCCAGCCAGGAACTGCCGGGTGGGGGTCACCTGCAGGCGCGTGCCGTGCAGATCTCCTTCCCGGCCCGTGACCACGAAGCCGACTCGACGGGTCTCAACATCGCCCGGGCGCTGGACGATCCGGCCAGGCGTCGTGACTTCGTCCGGCTGCTCTCGGCGATTGTGCAACCTGGTGAGACCGTGGCGGTGCCCGCAGTGCTGGGGGTGGAAGATCCGGACGCATTCTCCGAGATCCGTGCCCAGCTGGGGGAGCCGCTGTTCGAGATCCCCATTCCGCCGCCCTGTGTTCCGGGCATGCGGCTCAACGAGAAGCTCACCCGCATCGCGAAGGCGGAAAGGGTCGAGCTGGTGCGCGGCAGTCTTGTCACCGGCGTTGACACCGAGGGCTCGCAGATCCAGGCGGTGGTCGTCGCGACTGCCGGTCACCCCACCCACATCGCCGCTCGTCAAGTGCTGCTTGCGCCCGGCGGATTCGAATCCGGATCGCTCGAACTGGACTCCTACGGCAACCTCGGCGAGCGGATCCTCGACCTGCCGCTGGCCCGTCCCGAGGGGGAACTGATCAACGACACCTGGGCCCGCGAACAGCCTCTGTTCCGAGTCGGTGTTGCCGCTTCACACGATATGGCAGTGCTCGATCCGGCAACCGGGCGACCGGTCTGGACCAATCTTCACGCCGCCGGCGGCATCCTCGCCGGTGCGATGCGCTGGGACGAGAAGTCCGGCGAAGGCATTGCGCTGGCCAGCGCGGTGCGCGCGTCCGACGCGATCATCACAAGCCTGAAGGAGACAGTCAATGACTGAGACACAGTCGTCCAGTGCACGAGCAGGACAGCCCGGCAGCCAGCCAGAAGTGCCTGAACCCTCCTGGTCCGAGGGTTCCTACGAGACCTCGGTCTGGGAGAAGCTGAAGAAGGCCAGCCCGCGGCTCAACCACAGCCCCAACAGCTACGAGATGCAACAGCTCAACCGGCTCTCGCTCGACCAGTGCGTCAAGTGCACGATCTGCGAGACCCAGTGCCCGGTCGCACGGGTCACCTCCGCATTCAGCGGCCCGAAGTATGTCGGCCCGCAGGCCGAGCGATTCCGCAACGGCGAATCGGTGGACCACACCCTGGACTACTGCTCCAGCTGCGGCATCTGCACCCTGAACTGCCCGCAGGGTGTGAAGATCGCCGAGATGAACTCGATGGCCCGGGCGGTGGCCAAGCAGGGCCACATGCCGGTCCGCGACCGACTCATCACCCAGACCGTGCTCGAGGGCAAGCTCATGACGCCCTTCGCACCGGTGGCGAACTGGGCGTTGCAACAGAAGCCGATCCGGATCGCGGTGGAGAAGTTCGTCGGCGTGCACCGCAACGCCCCGATGCCCGTGGCGCAGTCCCAGACCACCCAGGGCTGGCTCAAGCATCGTCCCGGCCCGGCCCCCCGGCGTGGCGGGCCGCCCCCGGGGGGGGCCCGGCTGGTCGTGCCCCGGCGGGGGGGGCGGGGCATGAGGGGTGCGGCCGCGCCGCCGCCCCTCCGGTGGGTG
>NZ_JBDNTB010000023.1:0-37988 GCF_047719395.1 Propionibacterium sp. | reverse complement strand
GCGACTGCACGACCACCTGCTCCGGAAGCGGAACAGGCTGCGGCTGAACCCAGGTCGCACTGCGTGCGTATACCTCAGTCCTGCGGTGGGATCTCCCCGGATCCTCGAATGACCAATCTCGGCGGCACAACGATGTCGTGGATGGGGGAGATGTCACCGTCCACGCGTGCGACGATTCGTCGAGCAGTCTTTTCAGCGATTGTCTCGATGGCCTGCTCGACAACTGTCACCGGTGGCTGGACGAACTGGGCCATGGGTACGTCGTCGAAACCGACCAGCGCGATCGAGGTGTTCAGCCCCCGGCTCTGCAGGCAACTCACAGCACCCACTGTGAGGTCATTGCGTCCCGTCATGACGGCCGTCACGGTGGTTCCTGCGTCGAGCAGGGAATCCAGGGCCTGCCTGCCTTCTGCTATGGAACGGATGCCGGTGCACAGCAGCCGCGGGTCCGCGGGGACACCGGCACTTCGCAGAGCATCCAGATAGCCATTGAATCGGTCGTTGCTGGACTCGATCGCCGTGTAGTCGCCGAGGAAGGCGATCTTGCGGTGACCTTGATTGATGAGGTGCTCGGTCGCCATTTTGGCACCGAGCCAGTTGTCGGTGGTCACGGAGTCGACCATCAGGCCGCTCGGGCGGCGGTCCACGCAGACCAGGGCCAATCCGGCGTCCACTCTGGTCTGCAAATAATCCTGGCGAGAGCACGTGGGAATCAGGATCAGGCCATCGACACGGCGTTCCAGGAGATCTTGGATGATCCGCCGTTCCTTTTCCGATTGCTCCTCGAGGCTTGCGGTGAACAGTGCATAGCTGCTCAACCAGGCAGACTTCTCCAATTGATGGAACAACCGTGCCGAATAGTCATTGCCCAGATCTTGGAGCAGAATCCCGAGAATCCGGGTTCGATGGTCTGAGCGGCGCAGGGCAGCCGCGGAGGCATCAGGAACGAAATCGAGCTGTCTGATGGTCCGCTGCACACGGTGTCGCATCGTCGACGACACATTCGGGTCCCCATTGACCACCCGGGACACAGATTTGATGCTCACGCCGGCGAGCTGGGCGACATCGCGCATGGTCGACCGGCCGTGTGCCGCAGCAGTCGAAATCTGAGGAGACCTGCCATGGGGGCATGGGTCGTTCCCGTCAGCGCCGAGACCGGCATCCATCTCGGAGACTAGCTCGTCATTGTCGTCGCTGACCGACCCGTCGACCGGACTGTCGTCCGGTGCGTCGAGGAACTCATCGTCGCCGGACATGGCAATCAGTTCGTCTTCGCGTGGGCCCATGTCAGCAGTTCCGAGATTTCGGCTTTACTGGCCGGCCGCAGAGCCTTGTTGTCGGAGAGCATCTGCTCGCCGCGGGCGATGATGAACGCGAGGTATTCACGATTGCCGGTGCGGGTGAACTGTTCCCTGGCTTCGTGCATGTCGGAGAAGTCGCCGATGGCCTGGTGCTCCAGCATCCGCCTGCCGATGAGTGCCATGATGGCCACGACGAGGCAGATGATCAGTCCCCATCCACCGGTGGGCATGTAGAGAAGGCCTCCGACCACCATGAGCCCGGTGACCAGCTTGCTCACTCCGTAGGTGTACCCGGAGGGTCCGTGGTCACCGCGCATCCATGCAGCCGCATCGGCGCGTCGCTCCGCAGCGCTGCGACGGGGCTTGTTGGTTATCGATTCGAACGAGAACATGAGTACTCCTGAAGTAGTTCGTCGATGAGATCGGCGGCGCTGTCGACCGCCTTATCGCACTGGGCGACAAGCTCGGGTGGCGACTTTGTGAAGGTCACCGAGAGATCTGCTTGTTCGTGCATGGTGATGTCGTTCCACGAGTCGCCCAGCGTGATGACTGGTCCGTGGTCCGTGACGAGTTCGTCGAGTAGGTGCCGCAGCGCGGCGCCCTTGGTGGCGCCGGCGGGCACGATGTCGAGGAAGTCCTGGTTGCGGTGCACTGAGACGGCGTCACCCAGGGCATCTTCCAGCGCCTTCCTGATGCGTTGCTGATCGTCTGGTCGCGGGACGAAGACCGGGATGCCGAACAGCGGGCGGTGTTCCAGCCAGGGGACCTCTGCCGGCTGAAATCGGGGAAGGATCGTGGAGGTCGTGCCGACACGATTGAACACCTGGTAGTCCCGCTCCATGTCGGAGGCGTAGAGGGCCACCCTTTCGCCCTCCAGGAGCTTCGCGACCGTGGCCAGGGTGCCCGGTTCGTGTTGTTGGCTGATCAGCGGGTCCAGGTCACCGTCAGCGATGACGGCACCGGTGAAGGCGATGATGTAGTCCGGTCTCGGCAGGCCCTTTTCATGCCAGACATGTCGCACCGCGTCGAGGGACTTGCCAGTGTCCAACACGAGGGTGTTGCCGGCGCGGCACCAGTTCCTCAGAGCTTCCTCGTCCCGCTGTGAGACACCTGAGGCGAAGATGACAGTGCCGTCCAGATCGGTAGCCAGCAGCGAATCCATCATGTCCTGTCCTCCCGGTGCACAGTGTAGGAAAAAGGGTTGGGGGTGAGCGACGGGCGCCACCCACCCCCCAACCGTGGTCAGAGTCCGAGCACTCCAGACCAGTAGCCCAGGATGCCCACCGCGAACATCCCGAAAATGATCCAGATCGGGTTGATCTTCTTACGCAGCAACCACATGCAGAAGAAGGTCAGCAGCAGGGCGACCATGCCCGGAAGCAGCTCATCCAGAACACTCTGCAGAGTCGTGGTGACCTTCGTGCCATCGGTTTTGACATAGGACGAGATGACGAGTGGGAACTTGATCGAGGTCCATTTCGACACCAGAGCACCCATGACGAAAAGTCCTAGGACACTCGCCGTCGCGGTGAGCTTCTTCAACTGGCCACCGCCCAGATCACTCACGATGGACGTGCCGCGTTCGTAACCGAACTTGAAGCCGTACCACCGGACCGCCATGCGGATGATGTTGATGCCCACGAAGAACAGCAACGGCCCGAGAATGGAACCGTTGAGAGCCAGCGAGGCACCCAGAGCGGCGAGCACCGGACGAGCCGTGCCCCAGAAGATGGGATCACCGACACCGGCGAGCGGGCCCATCAAGCCGATCTTCACATTCGTGATGTCGGAGTCCTGGATCTGCTCGCCCTTGGCGCGTTGTTCCTCCATGGCAGCGACGACGCCGAAGATCGGAGAAGCGATCCAGGGTTGGGTATTGAAGAATTCCAGGTGCCGCTTGATGGCCTCTGCCTGGTCATCCTTGCGGTGGTAGAACCGCTTGATCGTCGGGGCGAGTGCCACCGCGACACCGATCGCCTGGAACCGCTCGAAGTTGAAGGAGCCGAGCAGGAAGGTCGAGCGGATGTAAGTGGTCAAGAAATCCCGCTTGGTCAACCCACCCTGGGGCGAAGCCGGTGCAGCAGAGCTGGTGGTATCGGGGGGGAGCGTATCTGTAGTCATTGTTGTTCCTCAGTCCAGTTCGTCGTCGAGGTCGTCGCTGGAGACAGACCCGCCACCTGCCGTGGCCATTTGAGGGGATGCGTCAGGCAGCTTGATCTGGTCGTGGTAAATCGGATTCAGCTGCACGTAGATGATCGCGAACGCAGCGCCCATGATGCCCAGCCCGACCAGGTTGTAACTGGAGAACGCAGCGATGACGAAGCCCAGGAAGAAGAAGGGCATGAGCGACTTCGCGCGCATCATGTTGATGACCATCGCGTAGCCGACGACCACGATGAAACCACCGGCCACCTGGAGGCCCCCGGTCACCACGTGCGGGATGGCCGCCAACGCCTTCTGCACGATATCTGTGCCGGACACCGCTGCCACGGCGGCGGTCGGGATGGCGACACGCAGGCCCTGGAGGGCGAGTGCGCTGAAATGCATCACGTCGACGCCTCGGAAGTTCGCTTGTTCGGCGAAACTGTCGGCCTGATGTTGGAAGAAGACCGCTATCGTTCTCACGAAGATGGTGAGCACTTGGCCAGCGGCTGCGATGGGCACCGCGATGGCGATGCCGGTTGCGATGCTTTGGTGACCGGTGATGACAACCACCGACGCCAGTGTCGAGGCCAGGGCGGCATCGGGAGCCATGGCGGCACCGACGTTCATCCAGCCCAAGGCGATGAGTTCGAGGGATCCGCCGAGGGCGATGCCGACGGGTAGATTGCCCAGCACGAGGCCCATCAGCGTGCAGGCCACCAGCGGGCGATGGAATTGCCGCTCGTCAAGGACACTCGCCATGCCGACCACCAGGGCCACCAGGATGACGAGCACCATTTGCAGGGGGTTCATGGTTTCTCGACCTTTCTGTCAGAGAAGATTCTTCGAGCGGAGTCGCTCGATCATGTCGGAGCGGGAACTGGCGGGCACCTGCTGCACCTCCAGTTCGATACCGCGGGCGGCGAGATCCTTGAAGGCTTCGATCTCGGCCGGCCCGACGGAGACGGACTCGGTGACCCTGGTCATCCCGGAGCTGTAGGTGATTCCGCCCACGTTGACCTTGGTGACGGGAATCCCGGCATCGATGAGCCGAATGACGTCCTGGGGCGTCTCCACGACCACGAGGGTGTCCAGATCGGCGTACTTGGGGTTGTTGTAGACCCGGACCATCTTGTCGATGGACAGCACGAAGGTCTTGATCGGCTCGCGACCCACTTGGAGCAGAAGTGTCTTGCGCAGATTGTCCGCAGCGGCGGCATCGGAGGCTGCGATCATGGTCTGCACTCCGACGGTGTTCACCCAGTTGTTGGCAATCTGCCCGTGGATCAGTCGCGAATCGATCCTCAGTAGTTTGATCTTCATCAGAGTTCGTCTCCTTCGTCGGCACTGGATGCGGAAGTGGTCTCCACGTTGAGCTGTCCGAAAGTGCGGATGCCTGTTGTGCCGGTCTTGCAGGCGCGCTCGACGAGAGCCGCAACGGTGTTGTGCTTGCGGCGTGCTGTGATGGCGTCGATCAGCATCGGAAGATTGACCCCGGTGACGACGTCGGTGCCGGGATGGGTCCCGGCGAAACGTGCGGCGGCATTGAAGGGGCTGCCACCGAAAAGATCTACGAGGAACAGCACATCCGGACCCAGCTTCTGGTAGGCCGCCTCGTACTTGGCGAGCAAATCGTCGGGGCCTTCGGACGCAGTGAATGTGACGGCCTCGGCGTCCTTCGCCGGTCCGGCGATCATTTCAGCCGAGGCGAGCAGCTGGGGCGCCATGGCGCCGTGAGCCGCAATGATGAGGGCAACCATCTTTGGCTTCTCCTGTCGGAATTTTGCGGCTGCAGTGCCGCTGTGTTGTGTCATGAGATTCTGACACGATCTGACAACGTTGTCATGACCGTATCATCACATTTTTCCGGGGATTTTCGGGGTTGGACAGATGTCTGGGTCGGATACGAGGGCGCGGCGGCCCCCACCTGGATGCCACTGCCCCCGGATACCGTGGTGCATTCGGTGGACGCATGTGGGGAATCGATACCGGTCGGGTCCTCCCAGGGTGCTGTCCGGCAGTCATCACAGCCGCCTACAATGATCGGGGTCACACGGCGATGAGGGAGCCATCACTCCGGAGCCGCCAGAAGAACGGTCGGGGAAACCCGGCTCACTAGAACTGGCAGTGGCCTGATGCGAGGGGGAGCGCCCAAGGGCGCTCCAAGAAGGGTGGTACCGCGGGCCGTCCGGGCGATTCGCCTGGATGAATCGTCCCTTCGTGAACCATGTCACAGACCTGGACGACGAAGAGGAAGCATGACCACCACTGCGGACCATTCTGACGCGCTGCAGCCCACCCGCGGTTCTGCCGGCTACAAAGCGGTGCCGGCGAAGCTCGACCTGCCGGCGATGGACCACGAGATCATCGCCTTCTGGGATGCCAACAACACTTTCCAGAAGTCCTGGCATGCCACCGCTGAAGGGCCGCGCTGGAACTTCTTCGAGGGCCCGCCCACCGCGAATGGCCAGCCTGGTACCCATCACATCGAAGCCCGGGTTTTCAAGGACCTGTTCCCGCGCTTCAAGACGATGCAGGGTTATCGGGTGGATCGCAAGGCCGGTTGGGACTGCCACGGCCTGCCCGTCGAACTGGCCGTTGAACAGGAGCTCGGCTTCGACCACAAGAGCCAGATCGAGGAATACGGCATCGCCGACTTCAACGTGAAGTGCCGGGAGTCGGTCAGTGAGCACGTCGACGAATTCGCCGAGCTCACCCGTCGGATGGGCTACTGGGTGAACATGGACGACGCCTACTGGACAATGGCGCCCGAGTACGTCGACTCCGAGTGGTGGGCGTTGAAGAAGATCTTCGACGAGGGCCTGCTGGTGCAGGACTTCCGCGTCACCCCCTACTGCCCCCACGACGAGACCGCGCTGTCCGATCACGAGGTGTCGCAGGGCTACAAGGAGGTCACAGACCCCTCCATCTACGTCACCTTCCCGCTCACATCGGGGCCGTGGGCCGAACGCGGCGCCGAGCTGCTGGTGTGGACCACCACGCCGTGGACGCTGATCTCCAATACCGCCGTCGCGGTGCACCCCGAAGTGAACTATGTGCTGGCTACGGATGGTGAACGCACTGTGGTGGTGGCTGAGCCGCTGTTCGAGACAGTGCTGGGCCCCGAGACCGACGACGAGGCCAGGACCTGGACGATCCTGGACACGAAGCCGGGTGCCGAACTGGCCGGCTGGGACTATCGGCGTCCCTACGACTTCGTGCCCTTCGACAAGCGCGCCAACTTCGTGGTGCTCGCCGACTACGTCACGACCGAGGACGGCACCGGCCTGGTGCACCAGGCCCCGGCCTTCGGCGCCGACGACATGCTGGTCTGCCGCGCCAACGGCCTTCCGGTGGTCAACCCGGTGCGCAAGGACGGAACTTTCGAGGCAGAGCTTCCCCTTGTCGGAGGCCTGTTCTTCAAGGACGCTGACAAGTCGATCCTCACCGATCTCAAGGATCGCGGCATCCTCTTCCGGCAGGTTGACCACACGCACTCCTATCCGCACTGCTGGCGCTGCGGCACCCCGCTGATCTACTACGCGCAGCCCTCCTGGTACATCCGCACCACCCAGCGCAAGGAGCAGCTGCTCGCCCAGAACGAGGCGACCACCTGGTATCCCGACAACATCAAATGGGGCCGCTACGGCGACTGGCTGCGCAACAACATCGACTGGGCGTTGTCGCGCACCCGCTACTGGGGCACGCCGCTGCCCGTGTGGCGCAACGACGAAGACCCCTCGAAGCTGTACTGCGTCGGCTCACGCGCCGAGCTGGCCGAGCTGGCCGGTCGCCCCGAACTGGCCACGATGGACCCGCACAGGCCCTTCGTCGACGAGGTCACCTTCACGTTGCCCGGGCAGAGCGGCACCTACCGGCGCGTGCCCGAGGTGATCGACGCCTGGTTCGACTCCGGCTCGATGTCCTTCGCGCAATGGGGATACCCCTGGGTGGAGGGCTCCAAGCAGAAGTTCGAGCAGCACTTCCCGGCCGACTTCATCTGCGAGGCCATCGACCAGACCCGCGGCTGGTTCTACACGATGATGACCGTGCCCACGCTGGTCTTCGGTGAGTCGAGCTACAAGAACGTGCTGTGCCTGGGTCACATCCTGGCCGAGGATGGCCGCAAGATGAGCAAGCACTTGGGCAACATTTTGCTGCCCATCCCGCTGATGGACACTCACGGTGCTGACGCGGTGCGCTGGTTCATGGCCTCCTCGGGATCACCCTGGTCAGCCCGGCGGGTGGGCGACACCACCCTGCAGGAGGTGGTGCGCAAGGTGATGCTCACCTACTGGAACACCGTTGCCTTCCACAGCCTGTACGCCCGTGCCAATGACTGGGTGCCGGTCGGCCAGGCCCCGGCAGCCAGCGAGCGCCACGTGCTGGACCGCTGGCTCGCCTCGGCCACACAGCAACTCGTCGTGGATGTCACCTCCGCCTTGGAGGCCTTCGACTCCCAGCACTACGGCACGCTGATCAGCGGTTTCGTCGATGAGCTGTCCAATTGGTATGTCCGTCGTTCACGCCGTCGCTTCTGGGACGGCGATCCCAGCGCGTTGTGGACCCTGCACGAAACTCTGGAGATCCTCACCAAGCTGATGTGTCCGCTGGCACCCTTCATCACCGAGAAGGTCTGGCAGGACCTCTTCCGCCCGACCGTGCCCGGTGCGCCCGAATCGGTGCACATGACCAGCTGGCCGAAGGCCGATGTCTCGCTGATCGACACCCAGCTCGACGAGTCGATGGAGGTGGCCCGCCGACTGGTGGAGGTGGGCCGTGCGGCGCGCGCCGAGGCCAAGGTGAAGACCCGCCAACCACTGTCACGGGCACTGGTGAGTTCAGCCGCCCACGCCCAGCTGAGCGATGCGCTGGTCGCCGAGATCACCTCGGAACTCAATGTGGAACGGCTCGATTCGTTCCGCTCGGCCGGTGATGTGGTCGAATACTCCGCCAAGGCGAACTTCCGCGCGCTGGGCAAGCGCTACGCCAAGCAGACCCCTGTGGTGGCCAAGGCCATCGCCTCGGCCGATGCTGCGGAGTTGGCTGCCGCCTTGACGAAGGGCACGACCTCGCTGGAGGTGCCCGGAGTGGGCGTGGTCGAGTTGAGCGCCGACGACGTGTTCATTACCGAGCGTCCACGCGAGGGCTGGTCGGTGGCCGATGTCCAGGGCGACACCATCGCGCTGGACCTCACCTTGACCCCTGAATTGATCAGCGCCGGGCGTGCCCGCGAGGTGATCCGCTTCGTCCAGGAGTCGCGCAAGGCGGCCGGGCTGGATGTTTCCGACCGGATCTCCCTGTCGTGGGCCACGAGTGACGAGGATCTCGCCGAAGCCATCGAGGGTCACGCCGAGTTCATCGCCTCGGAGGTGCTGGCCATCTCCATGCAGCACGCCGGGGAGCCCGGCGAAGGCTGGCGCACCGACGAGGAGGGCGCCCTGGCCGTGCAGTTGGCCAAGGCCTGAGCCTGGGCGGCTCGCGCCGATTCCGTCGGCACCCAGCTGTGAAGACCACATGTGCGGTCCGTGTTCGGCTCAAGGCCTCCGCGGAAGGCGGACATCTGGGGTCGCGCGGAACGCCGATGCTCAGAAGCTCGTGTCGTCCTCAGGCTGGTAGCCGAGCTGGGCGAGGCCTTTCGTCATGGCATCGGACACAGCGATCGAGTCGTCGAGCGGCAGCAGCGGATGCTCGGTCAGGCCCTCTTCGAGTGCCTCGGTGACCGCCTTCAGCTCGACGCGGTATCCCTGTCCCTCGTAAGGTCGGTCGATGATCTCCGGCTCGTCCGTGCCATGGTGCACGATGACTTGCCGGGGATGATGGAAGCGGGGGCCGACCTCGATGTAGCCCTCGGTGCCGCAGATGATCATACGTCCGGGTCCATATGTGCTCAGGCCGCAACTCAACTGGGCGAACTGGTCTGAGTGATAGCCGAGCTGCAGGGATTCCGCGGCGTCGGTGCCGTTGGGGAACAGATGCCCCGTGCACTCCACGGTTGCAGGTGAGCCCAGGAAGTCCTGCGCGAAGTGCAGCACGTAGACCCCGAGGTCGAGCATTGCGCCACCGGCCAGGCTGGGTGCGAACAGCCGATCCTTGGGGTCAAAGTCGCGGTGCGCGAACAGGTCGCCCTGGACGGCGGTGAGTTGCCCGATCCTTCCGGAGTCCACCACCTCGTGGGCGGTCCGGGTGGCGGGCATGAAGCGGGTCCAGACGCCCTCCATCGCGAACACACCCGCTGCCCTGGCGGCCTCGGCGACCTCAGCGGTGTGGGCAAGGGTGCAGGTCAGGGACTTCTCGATGAGCACTGCCTTGCCTGCGGCGATGGCTGCGAGCGCCAGCGCATAGTGCTGGGGATGGGGGGTGCCCAGGTAGATGATGTCGACGTCGGGGTCATCAATCAGTGCCTGGTAGCTGCCGTGGGCACGAGGGATCCCGAATGTGTCTGCGAACGCCTGTGCCCGGTGCTCGCTCCGCGAACCGACGGCGCTGATCTCAGCTCCCGGGACACTCTTGAGCTCGGATGCGATGGTGTGGGAGATCCGGCCCGGACCAGCGATACCCCAGTGGATTGTCATGAGTGCATCCTAATTCAGATTGTGCAGGCCGCTGCCCTCCAGTGTCATTGCTGGTGGTGGCCCCGATGGTCGCCGTGCCGCTCGTTCCACTCGTTGCGGCGCAATTCGTGGCGGTCCTCCCGCTCCTGACGACGCAGCTCGTGGCGATGGTCGCGGGCTTCGCGCTGCTCAGGGTTGTCGAAGAGCCCCGACCTCAGGGCGGGCAGCAGGAAGATGGGAATGAGGATCAGCCACCAAGGGGCGCCCGCCATGATGGCGATGATCGCGGCGGGCCAGGCCAGTGCGACGGCGATCTCCATGCCCCGCCTCGCGGGTCGGTTCACGCCCGCAGGGACCGGCGCCGCTACGCGTGACTCCACGGCGCTGCCGGGGCCGACCTCGTCGCGTTTGGGAGTGAACAAGCGACTGTCTGGGTCGCTGGGCAGATCGGTGAACAGCGGCATGAGTTCGCTCCGGGTGTGCGCGGCCATGGCGGTGCTCATCCGGTCCTCGAATTCCGCGGCGGTCAGCCTCCCCGCGGCGTAGTGCTCGCGCAGCCGCGAGACGGCCTCGTCCCGCTCGGCATCACCGATGCGCATTTCCGGTATGTCCACCCCACCCATGCTAGGCGAGGGGGCTTCGGCGACCGGTGCCAAACCATGTCGAGGCACAGCATGGCCCGCCGGTACAGTTGTCCAGACAGCAGCTCGAGGGGAATTCATGGCCAAGATCGTCCAGAAGTACGGCGGATCGTCGGTACAGGACGCGGAATCCATCAAAAGGGTGGCCCGCAGAATCGCGCGATCCCGTCAGGGCGGCAATGATGTCGTCGTCGTCATCTCGGCCATGGGTGACACCACCGATGATCTGATGGATC
Organism: Propionibacterium sp.; assembly: GCF_047719395.1. NCBI lineage: Bacteria > Bacillati > Actinomycetota > Actinomycetes > Propionibacteriales > Propionibacteriaceae > Propionibacterium > Propionibacterium sp. The sequence continues at coordinate 27,114 of NZ_JBDNTB010000023.1, read as the reverse complement.
TGGCCCTCGAGGTGAGCCCCCAGCCGCAGCCCCGTGAACTGGACATGCTGCTCACCACCGGCGAGCGGCAGTCCGCCGCGCTGCTGGCGATGGCGCTGAACGATCTCGGTGTGAGGGCCCGTAGCTACACCGGTTCCCAGGCGGGCGTCATCACGACCGGCCGGCATGGCAACGCCCGGATCATCGACATCACCCCGGGGCGCATCGAGAATTCACTGAGCATGGGCAATGTGACGATCGTCGCAGGCTTCCAGGGTGTCAGCAAGAGCACCAAGGACATCACGACGCTGGGTCGCGGCGCCTCGGACACGACCGCCGTGGCGCTGGCCGGTGTCCTGGGCGCCCAGTACTGCGAGATCTTCACCGATGTCGACGGCGTGTTCACCGCGGACCCCCGCATTGTCCCTTCTGCACGCCAGATTCCCCAGATCTCCTATGAGGAGATGATGGAGATGTCGGCGTGCGGCTCCAAGGTGTTGCACGTGCGCTGTGTGGAGTGCGCGCGGCGTGAGAACATCCCCGTGCATGTCCGAAGCTCGTTCAGCGACAATCCAGGCACGTGGGTTTTGAGTCACAATGACATGGTGAAGCAAAAGCAGATGGAACAGGCTGTGATCACCGGGGTGGCCTCGGATCGCGGTGAGGCGAAGATCACCATCTCCGGCGTCCCCGATCAGATCGGCAAGGCGGCGCGGGTGTTCGACATCGTGGCTGCCTCCGACATCAATGTCGACATGATCGTGCAGAACATCTCCGCCATCAGCACCGGCCGCACCGACATCTCGTTCACCCTGCCGATGAGCGACGGCAAGAAGGCGGTCGACGCCCTGAATGCGGCGAAGGGTGAGCTTGGTTTCGAGGACCTGCTGTACGACGACCAGATCGGCAAGGTGAGCGTCGTGGGTGTCGGCATGCGCACTCATCCCGGTGTGACCGCCAAGTTCTTCGATGCGCTCGCTGTCAACAAGGTGAACATCGACATGATCTCCACCTCAGAGATCCGGATTTCGGTGGTGGTCGAGGTAACCATGGTGGACAAGGCGGTGCAGGCCGCTCACACCGCCTTCGGGCTCGATACCGAGGGTGAGGCCACCGTGTACGCGGGAACGGGGCGTTGACCTACCGCCCTCGGCGGGTCGCAGGGCAGGGCCCGAAGCGGTCCTTGCGCGAGCAGCCGCCCGAATCGGATTCCAGCGCGGCTTCGGAATCGGAATTCGAACCCTTCCTCGGCCAGCCCGATCCCATGGCCGAGAAGTTCCCGGCGTCCGAGGAGGGTCAGCTGGACGCCGAGATCGACGCCTCCGACCACAAGAATCTGGGCCGTAATTCGGCTCTGATGGCCAGCGGCACCCTGGTCAGCAGGGTGCTCGGCATGGTCAATGCCATGCTGCTCGCCAAGGTGGTTGGCCAGGATCTGGCAGCGGAGGCATTCCGCTCGGCCAACACGCTGCCGAACTTCATCCTTGTGCTGCTGTCCGGCGGCATCCTCAATGCGGTGCTGCTGCCCCAGATCACCAAGGCCATGAAGCGCGCCGACGGCGGACGCCAATTCGTCGACCGGCTGCTCGGGATCGCTTTCGCGCTCATCTTCTTCGTGGCCCTGCTGTCCACGGTGGGCGCGGGCGCGCTCATGCAGATCACGGACCTCAACGGTGCTGCCATGCACCTGGCGATCGCCTTCGCCTATCTGTGCATGCCGCAGGTGCTCTTCTACGGAATTTTCGCCATCTTCGGGAATCTGCTGAATGCCCGTGGCTCCTTCGGGCCCTTCGGCTGGGCCCCGGTGGTCAACAATATGGTGGCCATCGGCGGTGAAATCGTCTTCCTGCACATGTGGGGACAACAGTCCGATCCGACGGTGTGGACACACGAGATGGTCCTCGTGCTGGCCGGCAGCGCCACCCTGGGCATCGTTGCCCAGACCCTCGTGCTGATCCCGGTGCTGTACCGCAGCGGATTCAGGTGGCGTCCGCGCTGGGGGCTGCGCGGCTACGGCTTCTCCAAGGTCGGGCGCTTCGCGGGCCTCACCTTCATCGCACTGTGCATCGCGCAGGCAGGCGGCCTGTACGTGATGCGGGTGTCCACCGGCATGCTGGGCCGGGCTGCCCCGGGGGAGTACGTGGCCGGTTACGCCGCCTACCAGAACGCCATGATGCTGTTCCAGATGCCCTATTCGCTGATCGCGTTCTCACTGCTCACGGCGCTCTTCCCGCAGCTGGCGAGGGCCTGGCAGCGCAGGGGTCCGGTGGGTACCGGGCTGGGAGACATGCGCCAGATCATCCGTCAGGGGTTGACCCTGCCAGCCGTGGGCATCATTCCGGCGTCCATGGTGCTCATCGTGCTGGCACGACCCTTGGTGCGAGGCATCTTCTGGGGCCTGAGGCCCTACGAGGCTGCCGCCACCGCCAATGTGCTCATGGTCATGGCCCTGTCGACGATGGCGTACACCATCGCGACATTGCAGCAGCAGTACTGCTTCGCCACGGAGCAGGGCGGTGCCAATCTGGTGATGCAGTGCCTCGCCACGGTGGTGCAGGTGGGTTTCGCCGTGTGGGCACTGTTCGTCCCGCCGGCCTACGGCGTGCTTGTGATCTGCCTGGGCATGCTGGTGAGCAATTCAGTCCTGGCATTTGTCTTCCTGGGCTTCGCCTATCACCAGGTGGGCGGCCTGGATCTCGGCTCGGTGGCTTGGCTGCACATTCGCCTGGGCCTGGCCTCGATCGTGGGCGCCGTGCCCGCCATCGCCGTGCAGTGGGTGGTTCACAGATGGCTGGGCGATGCGCTGATGGGCCAATACCTGCTGCTGGTCGTCGGTGGGCTCTTGTTCCTGACAGGATTCATGGTCGGCGTGAAGTTGTTCCGGATCACCGAATTCCAGACCTTTGCGAGGCGCATACTGAGCAAGCTGCATCCGGCTCACTGATCCGCCACGCGGTTGTGCCGGATCCTAGGGGCTGCGCGGCCCGTGTCAACGTCTCTTATGCTGGCTGGTGAATCACGATCAAGATGGGGAGGAGGCACAGGTGCGCAGATTCGGTGGTTGGTTGACCAGCCCCCCCGTGTTGGCCTTCCTCATCGGTCTCATCGGCGTCATCGACCTGTTGAGTGCGCTCACCGCACCCTTGAAGTCTCGGTTGCGACTTGTCGTCAACTTGTTCAGCCCCACCACAGTAGGCCTGGCGTCGATCGCCACGGCCATCATCGGGGTCGTGCTCCTGGTGCTCAGTCGAGGCCTGCTGCATCACAAGCGCTCGGCTTGGTGGGGAGCAGTCATTCTGGTTTCCGCATCGGTCCTGCTCAACATCGTCAAGGGCCTCGATGTCGAGGAGGCGACGATCGCCCTCGTCCTGCTGGTGCTCCTGCTGTGCGGGCGGAAGAATTTCACCGGGATCCCCGATCCTCTCAACCGCCGCACCATCTGGGGGACTGTCATCGGGGCACCGCTGGCCGGGGTGGCTCTCGGCACGGTGCTGATGACCCTGAACCACCATTCCCAATTGCCCGGCACGACCGTGACTGATCGGATTGTCCAGGCCGCGCTCGGGATGATCGGTGTCGCCGGTCCGGTGCAGTTTCACACTCCGCGGGTGGAAGAGCGCTGGGCACTGGGAAATCTGATGATCGGTGCTGCGGCCATCGCCGCGATCCTGGTCGTCGCGCTGCGCAGCCCGGATGGACCGCACGATCTGCGCCCCGATGAGGAGACCGAGCTGCGCAGTATCGTCGCGAAGAACCCGAGGATCGGGTCATTGGACTACTTCGCCACCCGGCGGGATCGCTCTGTCATCTTTGCCCCTTCACGCCGCGCGGCCATCAGTTACCGCGTGGTGGGGGGCGTGTCCCTCGCTGGTGGGGACCCGCTCGGGGAACCCGGGCAGTGGCCCGATGTCATCGACACCTGGCTGGCGGAGGCGCGGCGATACGGCTGGCTGCCCGGTGTGCTTGCGTGCGGTGAGGAGGCCGGCAGGATGTTCGCCGACCGTGGGCTGGAGGTGCTCCATCTGGGGGATGAGGCAGTCATCGATGTGGCCGGCTTCTCCTTGCAGGGACGCAGCATGAAGCCGGTGCGCAATGTGGTCAACCATGCCAGGCGGGATGGTGTGCAGATCGACTGCGTGCACGCCCGGGAGCTGTCCTCGGTGGAGGCCCAGGAAGTGCGCGTCCAGGCCGATGCCTGGCGCGACGGTCCCGTGGAGCGCGGATTCTCGATGGCCCTTGGGCGTTTCGGCGATCCGGCCGATGGCGACTCGGTACTCGTGCGTGCACGCGTGGAGGGAACCCTGATGGGTCTTCTCTACATGGTTCCCTGGGGCCGCGATGGCCTCTCGCTGGATTTGATGCGCCGCAGACCGGACTCGCCGAATGGCGTGGTCGAGTCCATGGTGGTGGGCCTGGTGGAATGGAGCCGACAGAACAAGATCGCCCGGATCTCCTTGAATTTCGCCGTATTGCGCGATGTCTTCGAACGGGGGGAGCAGCTCGGTGCCTCGGTGGGTACCAAGATCTCCTATTCAGTGCTGCAGTTCGTCTCGCGCTTCTTCCAGCTCGACAGCCTGTACCGCTCGAACCAGAAGTATCAGCCGAGCTGGTTGCCGCGCTACATCTGTTACGGCCCAGGAACACTGTTCGACGTGGGTATCGCGATGATGCGGGCCGAGGCATCCCTCACCCTGCCCAGTTTCGGGCGAAGGGGATTGACCAAGTCTGGCGCTGCTCCTGCTGAACCACGCTCCGTGTCATCAGGCGATGTCTCGCCCGGCGATGAATCGGTGGAAGATCCCGCGATGGCTGACTCTGAGGAGTTGCCGGTCAACCACTCCGCCATCGCATCCGACGGATCGGGCCCTCGACCCACCGCCTGAGGGCTCGTGTGTCGAAACATCGCCTGCCCGCACGTCCGGCCCGGCGTTCGCCAGGCATGCCCGCGGCCGGTGGATGATCAGTACCTGGCCCGACGATGGTGGACAGCCCAGGTACTCAGCCCCGCGACAGAGGGTATTTCGACGATGGCCGCCATCAGAGCCGCCTGTCTGCGTTCCCGGCCTGCCCGGGAGGTCACCAGATCTAGCAGGGCATCTCCGGCGATGATGACGGCTGCCCCTGTCGCCCACTTCGCGGCATGACGCGGCCTGAGGTTCGCGGTGTTGGCGAAGCCCATCAGGGCGGTGAATTCGATGGTGTCCACCAGCAGCCACTTGCCCACATGCTGAGGGCGCACCCCGCTGTGTTCGGGGAAACAGGCCATGATGCCCATCCACCCGGCCAGCCCGGCGGCCGCCGTTGCTGCCGCGATGCTGACCGCCTTGCGATGCATGGTGCCGACCTTATGCGTTGATTGCCGGGACATGAGGGTGTCCCACCTGATGTTTCAGCGCTGTTCTCAGCAGGAGGAATCCTGCCGGCAGCTCGACCAGCACCGCAGTCGCCACTGCCAGCAGCGTGTCCCCGGTGGCCATGGAGAGGGAGATGTCGCTGGCGGCATCGCAGAACAGCAGGCTCGCAGTGAGCATCGAGGCGATGGTGAAGGATCGCGGGTGGTGACGCGCCGTCAACCCGATCAGCACCAGGCCCACCAGTTCGGCGCTGTCCAGGCTCAGCCAGAACGGCAGTTCAGCGAAGGTGGTGCCGGCCCAGGTCGGCCAGAGCGCCATGAAGGTCATCCACGAGGCCAACACGAGTGCGGCACAACCCGCGGCTGTGCCCACCAATCGACACGAGATCTTCATGATTCCGAGAGTGCGTGCGCCAGATTCGCGGATAATGTGCGTAAGCTGTGTGTCGGCTGGGAGTCATCGGTCGCTGGGGAAGCCGTGCAAGAGGTTTTCACAGGGCGCCGCTCTCACGGCAATGTGAAGTGCAAGGAGTCGAGTTATCCTCTCAATGTTGGCATCCGCTTGATGGCCTGCCTGGAGTCCTTGAGCGCTGAGTTGTTCCAATGGAGCCCTCGGCAAATACCGAGGGTGACCCCCAGCGACTACCGGTGGTCGGCCACCGTCACCGCGCCTCAATGGAGCCCTCGGCAAATACCGAGGTGACGGTGAAACTGATCGGGCCCACCCCGGCAGATGCAGTGCCTCAATAGAGCCCTCGGCAAATACCGAGGGTGACCCGGATGAACGACACCTACCTCGTCGACCTCAAAAGCCTCAATGGAGCCCTCGGCAAATACCGAGGTGACTGGCCGGGGTAGTTTGGCCGCGGTCGTGGTCAGTTCTTGAGGCCTCAATGGAGCCCTCGGCAAATACCGAGGGTGACTCGTGGAGGCATCCGACCCGGACTTCTGCGTGTGTTTCCCGCCTCAATGGAGCCCTCGGCAAATACCGAGGGTGACCGTGGCGGGCCATCACCAACGTCAACAACGCCCAGCCGCCTCAATGGAGCCCTCGGCAAATACCGAGGGTGACCAGGCAGCCCTACGAACGTCGCCTTCGAGTCACACCGCCTCAATGGAGCCCTCGGCAAATACCGAGGGTGACCCGGGATGGTCCGGGTCGTCCGGGTCGATCGGGGCGCGGGTGCCTCAATGGAGCCCTCGGCAAATACCGAGGGTGACGAGCCTGCCGAGAGGACGATCCCAGGCCAGTTGAAATGCCTCAATGGAGCCCTCGGCAAATACCGAGGGTGACGGCCCACTGCACCTCGTTGGTCCACCGCACCGTCTTGTGGCCTCAATGGAGCCCTCGGCAAATACCGAGGGTGACCGGCAGCGTCGAGCAGCCAGTCCAGTTGGATCTCGCCGCCTCAATGGAGCCCTCGGCAAATACCGAGGGTGACAGCTTGAGGCGCTTGCTGCGGGGCTCGGGGTTGATCCTCGCCTCAATGGAGCCCTCGGCAAATACCGAGGGTGACCAGGCCGCCATGGGGCAGGCTCAGGCCTCCGTCGAGCCTCAATGGAGCCCTCGGCAAATACCGAGGGTGACTAGGTGGGCTGTATGGCGGTGACTGCGCAGGCCAGCGAGCCTCAATGGAGCCCTCGGCAAATACCGAGGGTGACCGAAGGTGGCGCAACATGAGCGACGAGAAGATCCACATCGCCTCAATGGAGCCCTCGGCAAATACCGAGGGTGACACCTGCCGAATACAAGGCATCGGTCAATGTTGGAAGGCCTCAATGGAGCCCTCGGCAAATACCGAGGGTGACTGCCGTACTCGGTGCCGTACTCGGCTAAGAGTCTTGCGCCTCAATGGAGCCCTCGGCAAATACCGAGGGTGACATGAAGGAATTCCTGGCGCGTCCGCGTCAATAACTTCGCCTCAATGGAGCCCTCGGCAAATACCGAGGGTGACCCGATATCCAGAGCACGGGCAAGGGCAGGCTGAATCGCCTCAATGGAGCCCTCGGCAAATACCGAGGGTGACGCCTCTTGATGCTGTGACGTTGGCGTTCTATGCGGCGCCTCAATGGAGCCCTCGGCAAATACCGAGGGTGACGCAGCTCCGCCCGGACGCCAACCTCGCCATCTACATGCCTCAATGGAGCCCTCGGCAAATACCGAGGGTGACAAGCGACGCCTCACCGAACTCAGCGCAGCAGACATGCGGCCTCAATGGAGCCCTCGGCAAATACCGAGGGTGACCTGGTCTCCGGGCATCGCGAGGACCGCCGCTCCGAGGCCTCAATGGAGCCCTCGGCAAATACCGAGGGTGACGCCAAGATCTACACGCACATCGCCCACGGATTCGGGCCTCAATGGAGCCCTCGGCAAATACCGAGGGTGACCCATCCACCCCAGCTGAGCTCACCGCCCATCCCGGCGGCCTCAATGGAGCCCTCGGCAAATACCGAGGGTGACCGAGACCGACGCCGTTAACACTCCACGCCTCATGTCGCCTCAATGGAGCCCTCGGCAAATACCGAGGGTGACGCCGCGCCCCTCATCTCCGCCACCCTCGTCCAGTTCACGCCTCAATGGAGCCCTCGGCAAATACCGAGGGTGACGCGGCGATGACGGGAAGGCTTTTGTGATGACTAAGAAGCCTCAATGGAGCCCTCGGCAAATACCGAGGGTGACGTGGGTCGAGCATGTAAGGCGACTCGCTAGGGTCGTTGCCTCAATGGAGCCCTCGGCAAATACCGAGGGTGACTCTCCGATGCTGCCGCAGTCAATCCGCGCGAAACCGTGCCTCAATGGAGCCCTCGGCAAATACCGAGGGTGACCTCGTCCGCGGCCGCCACGTATCTGACGAAGTTCTCGCCTCAATGGAGCCCTCGGCAAATACCGAGGGTGACGTGGCGTGAGCAGGTTGCCGAGGGTGCCGCTCCTGCTGCCTCAATGGAGCCCTCGGCAAATACCGAGGGTGACCGGGGCGTTCTCCTGGCAGGTTGACACGGTCGGCAGCGCCTCAATGGAGCCCTCGGCAAATACCGAGGGTGACTCGCGAGATCGTGGCACAGCGAGCCAATGGCCAATGTGCCTCAATGGAGCCCTCGGCAAATACCGAGGGTGACCTCCCCGATGTACACCGACCGCATCGACGGTCACCAGGCCTCAATGGAGCCCTCGGCAAATACCGAGGGTGACTCATCTGCCCGAACGCGGATCCGCCCAGGGCATCCTCGCCTCAATGGAGCCCTCGGCAAATACCGAGGGTGACGTCACATGCGGGCGAGGATGTCCTGGCGTTTCGCGGCGCCTCAATGGAGCCCTCGGCAAATACCGAGGGTGACCAACTCACTGCAAGACCAGGTGATTGATCTCAGCAAGCCTCAATGGAGCCCTCGGCAAATACCGAGGGTGACCGCCCACGGTCGCGTGGAGTATCGCACTGCAATTCGTGCGGCCTCAATGGAGCCCTCGGCAAATACCGAGGGTGACGAGTGCGAGTATCAGCTGTCCGGCCATTCGGTGACGGTGCCTCAATGGAGCCCTCGGCAAATACCGAGGGTGACGACCGTATATAATCCGTACTTCATTGATTGGGACATTGCCTCAATGGAGCCCTCGGCAAATACCGAGGGTGACAGCTGTCTGAAAGACCAGTCGTTGACAAGTATAGATGCGCTCCCATGGCGAGTGGGGGTACCGATCGGTCGGGATTCCGAGGTTACCGCTATGGAGTTGTCATTCTCAACAGGCCCTTGACAAGGCATCGAGCAGCTGCGCGTGGAGCATGCAGCATGGGGCCGCTCGCTAGAGAATCTGGGGGCCGGTCCTCGGGAAGGACCGGGAAGCACCGAGCACATGAACGACATCATTTGTGATCTTGCCAAGGTCGATATATATCACGGAGTCCGCATCTGTGGACATGATCTGAAGGATGGATTGTTCCCAGAGGATCAGTTCTCGTTGGCTGAGATCACAGAGAAAGAGAGAGTATTGCAGCCGAGTTCCGGTGCCCTTCATGAGATCGATGACGCGGCGCAGCCGTTTGTCATCTCGGATGTCGTATGCAATGAGATATCTGTTCCGAGCCATGTTGTCACCTGGTCACTACCGGTCTGTAGGTGTCTAGTTCTCCTATCATGACTGCGGCGAGCATCCGTGCTTGAATATCGATTGTTCGGCGGTAGCTCAGTGAGTATTTGAATACTGGGTGGTGCAGTTCTGTTGACATTCGGTGCTCGTATGCTGCAATAATCTTCTTCCTACCAGGATTAGTCAGACTGCAGCCGATTGTTGTTGTCTTGAAATCAGTCAGATTGATCCTGTGCGAATTGATCACGCTGATGACTGTGGAGTCGGCAACGAGTGGGCGAAATTCTTCTGCAATGTCCAGCGCCAATGAAGGTCTACCGTATCTGTTTCTGTGCAGAATGCCGATATATGGATCCAGACCTACTGCAAGGCAGGCGGAGACCACGTCTCGAACCAACAATGAATAACAGAAGCTCAGCATTGCGTTGATCGGATCGAGCGGCGGCCTTCGGTTTCTGCCGAGAGCATCGAAGAGGGCCCCAAAATGGTTGGGGGAGGCGAGCATCTTGGTGAAATTCTGGAAGTAGAGCCTGGCGGCGGCCCCTTCCACACCCAGGAGTTCTCCCAGAGTTTCGGCGCTTCGCGCCTGGTCGGCGAGTCGCCCCAGAGAATCCAGCGTCCCCACTGTCTCTGTCTTCGCATTGCGGCGCAGGAGTGTGCGCTGGTTGCGGATCTTCCCCTCGATCATCGGTCTGGCCAAGGCTCCTCCTTGGCTGTTTGCGGCCACTTGACGTCTTCTGAGTTCGGAGTACTTGCTGGGGCGCCCTTGCGCCCAGCCATTGAGCCACCCACCAAAGGAGAACCAAAGAACAGTGGCTCCATGATTCCACAATCGCGACAGGGCGTCGGTTGTCACTTGCACGTGCCCGAATACACACAATGCAGAAACGTCTATCAGCCGAAATTCTCCGAGGGTCTCTTTGTTCTTCGTGACCCGCAGGCTCCCGCTTCGGACCCCGACCACCGCTCCTTGTTCAGTGACGTACAAGGGCGCCTGATCGGGATTCTTCGGAGTCAGCCGGCGTGGTGGGGCCGTGCTCCTGTCCAGCAGACAGTTGACCTCGTCGGGCAGGCATAACCCGACGAGGGAGCATCTGGGACATCGGGCGGAGTTCACCAACGGTGGTGGGGGTTGCAGTGCTGCGGCTGCGGAACGGGCGCGACCAACCAGAGCAGTCACCTCCTCAATCAGATCGGCAGTCCAAGGGATGGTGACACGCTCATGGGTTGCGCGATAGTAGAGCTCTGCGGAAGAAACTCGGTACCCGGCCTTGTGCAGTAGCGCCGCCTGGACGAGTGCTTGGGCCCTGTCCGCAGGCCACGGTTGACCGTCCTGCTGGGGATGGCCCACCTTGTAGTCCACCGATGAGCAACATCCGTCATGATGATCGACCCGATCGATGATCGCGGTGACCCCGAGCTCCTGGTCTGACAAATGAACCGATGTCGTGATCAGTGGCGGCTCCTCCGAATCCGGCGAAGGCATCTGGCCTCCGCGAGAGTCGACGGAGGAGTGGGCAACGTCTCCCCTTGCTGTGTCTGTATTGTCGTTCCAGCGAGAGTCAACCCACTCCATGTAGTACAGGCGCGGGCAATAGACGAATTCATTGATCATACGTGCCGGAAGCAGGACAGGTGCCTCCCAAGAATCTTCACTCGGCGGGTTCATATCTGCCAAATCCGAAGTGAGAGAGCCCGCCCAATAGAAGGGGCCCTTGGATGGGTGACTCGAACTCCAGATCAAGAAGCACGGACCGTCTCTGCTTGCCCATGTCTTCGTGCCAGCGGTACGTACGGAAAAGCGGATGACGCCTCCCCTCAGGCTCCCTGCGGAGGGTGCAGCTCAAGAGCATCGGGATTTCGTCGCCGGATCTGTAGCGAAGCTCTGCCTCCACGTCCTCGCGTGCCAAGCTCTCGATGCTCTGGTGGCGCTTGCCTCGCCTGTTGAGGACATGCGGGGTGACAGATCGCCAGCGCTTCGTGGGGTGTTGTGGGAAGAGCCTGAGGTTGGTCAGGACCTCAGGGCCACCATAGGAAACAAGGAACAACTGGCTCTCCACGAACCCGTGGGGAGACCAATCCCCGAGACGGAGTGTCATCTGTCCACGTTCATCCTTGTAGGAGCGTGGTGGAACGAGCTCCTGTGTGGTCCGTGAGCGGAGGATGTCGAGAGCTGTGCGTTCACTCAGGCCCCCGGGATCGGGAATCCACAGATAGAGGTCGTGGATGATCCCGTTGTCTGAGTCCCAGAGCCAATGCGCATGCTGGTGTTGTTCGGGTTGTTTCTCCTCCACATGCCCCGAGAGCAGGTAACGGTCGTGTTTGCGGGCCTGTTCGCCGAGTGAATTGTGGGAGTCTCTCCCGGAATTGTTCGGGTGCCCGAGGACGCTCAGAGCTGCCTGTCTCAATCGCTCTGTCGCCAAGATGCCGTACTGCTCTCGAAAGGGGCCTTTCGATTCCAACCGCCAATGCATGGCGCGTATGGTGCGGGCACCATGAGCCTCGTGCGTAGGGGTCTCCCTCGCACCAAGAACGGCTTCGTAGGTCACCCACCGTGAACCTTCGGGGATGAGACGTCGCCCCTTCCGCATCTGCGTGGGGGAGATCTCAAGCTCCTCACGGGTTGCGGTGAGCGTTGGACACATGAGCCGTTGTGTGCCCATTTCATTGGGCAGCCAATTCTCCCAGGTCGGTGGTGGTTCAGGGACCGCGTCGAGGACTCGTGCATCCACGACAGACTCAGCTCTCCCCAAGTAGGGAAGCGAACCGACGAGCTTTTCCAGCGTGGTTCTTTGTCGTTCGGTGAGCTCAGTACTTGGCCAAGCAATGACGAGTTCCGCATGCGGGTCGACGCTCAGGAAGGGAGCCAGCGTGAGCTCGGTCAAATTCAGGCCTGTCCGCTGTTCAGCCTTGGGCAGATAGTGGCGGGTGTGTCCTGGACCGGTGGGCGGCATCCAATAGACAGGTGGTCCACTGAGCTGGAACAACACGGATTCGACATCAGCGCCGTTGATTTCCGGGTGCCTGGTGTGCCACACCGACAGCAAGGCCCGCACTAGTCGCCACGGGGATGGCGGCCACTCCGAGGTCTGGCTGTTGGTGGCGGCATCCCACGGAGTTGCCTGATACTGCCCATGCGGAAAGCGCATGAGCACGGCGACAGACATCACTCCCCCTTCTTGGCCGAGCGCTCGGACCACTGTGCGACTGTGCGCTGACCAAGTTGTCCTTCGAGCGCGGACAAGGCCGAGTTCAGACGTGTATCGGCCTCTGCCAGCGTAGGTAGTGTCTCGGCCGCCTCATCGGACAAGCGCAGTTCGCAGGCGGTACGGAGTCGGATGGTCTCGCGCCGGAAGAAATGGGTGAGTTCGAAATCGATGATTGCTTCGAGTAGTTCCGTCCGTGCCTCACCCAACCCATAGGATCTGAGCTGCTCGCGGTCGACGCTGACGAAGGCTTGAATGTTCCGTGCGGTGTATTCGATGCGCTGGAAGGGCACCATGCCGTAGCCGAGATTGGTCGCGCCGCCAGCGATGTCGACCGAGTCCTTCTTCACTCCACCGGATACTGCAGCCCTGACATCGCTGGCCTCGATGAAGCTTGTGACGGCACGTGCGATCTTGGGCTGCCAAGGCCAGGACTTCTGCGCGAAGAAGACGCCATGGATGAGCGACAGAGGGTCGAGCTCGAAGACTGCTGCTGCTAGTGCTTGCTGATCCAACGCGTGGCCCTTGTGCAGTCCTAGCCGTGCTTGGAGCCACTCTCTGCCGCTGTGCTCTTCAATGGCCGAATTCATGATGTAGGCGCATGCCAAGCGATGTGCTTCCAAACGGGAAGACGTAAGGAATACGCCGTCGGTGTCCACGATCTCCACGTATGGAATGGCATCGAACTCGGCGCGCTGACTGTTTGACGCATCGTCCCAGGTGGTGGCCTCCAGATGGTTTGCCATCGACTGGGGGGACTCCACCTGAAGTGCTTGTTCCCAATCTCCCTCTTTCTTGGGACGCTCAAACAATGCGGCCCCGAGGTTGGGGAATCCGGTGGGCTGAAATCTGCCCCCTTGGCCGGAAGTGGGTTCGAGATCAAGGACGAAGTGTTGCTTCAATTCGCTCATGAGAGACCTTCTTGTTGGTTGATTAACGACTTTCTGGAACGATTTCAGCGTGAGCAATATCCCTCAGTGGCCTACTGGATTCCGGAGCCCATAGCGCTGCTGCAAGACGTGCGCCATCAATGTCTAGCTCAGGTTCCCGGCAAGTCACAGCTGACAGCCTCCCAGAACTCGGCATCGTCAGAAGACTCCGGTTCAGGAGTGCAGTGGCATCTGCCAAGACGCCTGCCACTGCACTCCTGTCACCATAGGAAAGTTTGATCGGCCAGCCCGGATTGATTCCACGAACTCTGGGGTTCTCGCTCGCTGCCGAGTTGGGATCGATGACTCTTCCAGCAGCGAAGGGGTGAATGACAGCGAGTGAGGGCGAGGGTAAACACTGAGCAGGCGCAAGTTCGCGCATCGTGCGGTGAATGTCGTTCTCTTGGAACATGGTGGACCAGTCGAGGGCCAGCATCGCAAGAAGCGATTCTCGGAACGTCTTCTCGTCAGCCAGCCCTCGGGCCCACAAGTGCGTATCGCTCCATGGCGATCGGAGGCTGAAGCGATCCATGGTGGTGGTTCCTGCCGAGTGCACACCGTTGGTCTCGTCGTAGTGCCCTAGTCTCCAGACAAGCAGCTCCGCGAGAGTCTCATGGATCTTCCGGTGCCCGAATGAATCGACAACCGGCAATCGCCACCAGTCTCCAGTACGCACCGGTGGTCTGCCCAGCACGAGGTCAGCGAGGGTGAGCCATTCGTCTTCATAGTGGAGTTGACCGGATGCCAGTGAGGCGGCAAGTCTCAGTTCGCTGTTTCGCCTGAGGCCTTCTTTCAGAACCTCGAGCACTGCGAGTGCCGAAGGGCGGTGAGCGGTCCGCTCCACTCTTTCTCGTCCGGACATGGATCTCGAGGTAACGATCTCGAGTTCACATTCTGCCGTCAGAAGACGCAGAAGGGTTGGGTTGTCGACTGCGCGACAGAAGTCCAGATATGCTCGCCGGTAGGCGCGGCTCGCCTCGAGTTCACGCTGGGATGAGTCACTTGCTGACGGGATGAAGCTGTGGGCACGGCGTTGGATGTCGATGGCCAGCCGAATTGCGGGTTTGGTCTCGGTGCGGATTTCATCGAGTTTGACCGCTGTGAAGGCGAGACCATTCCGCTGCAAGAAGGAGAATCTGATGAGTCTGCTCACTCGACGGTCCAGACCGCGCGAATGCAGTGCCGCGTACATGTCGGCGGCACGACTGGTGGTCTTGCCATTCCACGCTGTCTTCGCCGAGGCAAAGAGGTGATCGACATCGTGCATGACGAGAGGCCGTTCCCACAGCGGTGCCCACAACTCACCTCTGCTCTGTTCCTCTGATGACCCCGGCAGAGGACCATTCGGTTCGGCCGTGACGGTGAAGGGCATGGCTGCCTGGGAACTCCGTTCGCCAAGTCGTCGTGACACTGAGGATGCAAAGAGGAGCATTCCCTCGATCATCAGTACGAATGTCCAGGGATTGGTGAGTGAGGGTGCGCTGAAGGCCGAAGCCCGGGGGCCCCCGGCGGCCGCTGGATCAAACTGCCCGACAGCGGCCGAAACAAGGCGGACGGAGTCACCGGCAAGCATTGCCTGCGCCCAATGGCGCGAATCTTCTGTGCTGGCTCCTAGTTCTGGCAAGACCTCGATGAGACGTTGCTGGAAATTGGTCGAAAAGTCGAAACGTCCGTCATTTCCCCCGGTTCCCAGCAACGGTGGAAAGGCAGGTTTCACCTTCGATGCTGTCTCATCGGCGGTGAGCACGACGGAAGCGTCCAACCACGGGACCGCCTCATCGGGAACAAGGTTTCGGAGGCGCTGGACGAGCAGCCCCTTGTCGGTGGTGGGTGTCTGGCTGCGAACACGCTGAATAGCAGTATGGGCTCGAGCGAACGCCGCCAGGCGCGGTTCACCGCTGTTGACCACTCGCATCAAGATCTCGCGCTGATTCTTGTCCTTCTCGCCGTAGCCACTCCCGCCGTTCCAAGGGCTCAGGATGGGGCTGGGCCGGTATGTGCGGACGAGAAAGTCCACCAGATCCGGGACATCGGAATCCAAGTGGAAGACCCCAGCCTCCCACCAGCAACTGGTGGCAGGCGTGATCTTTCCCCCGTCCGTAGGAGCGTCCGTGTATCCCTGGGTGGCAACGACCCTCATGAGACCAAGAGATGCCAGATAAGTGCTGAGATTATCCGGCCGAAGACCAGGAAGTCGACTGATCATAGCTGATCCTCCACTTTCGCAGTCGGAAGTCCTGCGCTGGCGCGCCAATCTGCCATGCGCACGAGCATTTCTGCAAAGGCCAATCGGAAGGGCCCCCAGGTGTCGAGTAATCCCAGGCTCATATCAGTCCATCCGTTCAGCCCGCCATTGAATCCGGACAGATCTGCCGGAACGGTCTTTGTGGTGCCAAGGGGAAGGCTGGGCAACTCAGATCCATCGGACACGCCGAGGAGCGTGAGACCGGTCTCCCCATCCGCGGTGGGGTCTTGGGGTTGAAGGCGCACCAGACCGTGATGGGCTGCGACGAGATACCGGCACAACCCATATGCGATGGCCGACGCCCCATTGGTGGCCATTTCCTGTTCCCCGTTCTCGCCGGAGAGCATGAGTGTTGAGACGAATTCATGGCGGAAGCCCTTGAGGGGCTTGCCCTGCTGATCCTTGAACATGAGGCGGCCTTTGCCGGGCGACTTCGCAAAGGGGCCAGTGATGAATTGGGGGGGTTCATTGGCTTCGAGGAGCGCGTGTTGCCAGACCGGGTGTGCCTTACCAACATCATGCAGAGCTGCGGAAACGACGATTCCTTCTGAGAGACCTGGTCCGATCAGGTTCTCCTCCTGATCGATCGCTGTAACCAGCTTCTCTGCCTGAGCGCGTGTGTCATCCAGATGCTGCTGCAGGCTGAGCCAATTTCCGCCATGTGCACCTGCATCGTCACTCACTCCCTGATTCTCAGGAACTGTGGACACGGAAATCTCCGGTTCGGTCACCGCATCAGTTGACTTCGCCTGGAAGCCCAACTCGCCATCATATCCACCGGATCGACGGTCGATGAGCAGCAGCCCTTGAGGGCTCACTCGCTCGTTCGGCCGGAGTGGGATCCACTCGCCGTCCGCCCTCGAGAAGGTCAATATGTGGGGATGGTCTTCACGCTTTCGGAACTTGGTGAGAGCCCCGATGCCGACCGGGCACCGTAACGAGTCAGGAGGCCTGGGAATCTTCGATGCAGTACGTGGCTTCTTTTCGTAGTCGGAAGTATCGACCCAAGCGACTTGGATGTCCATGTCACCGTCACTGCGGATATAGCGACGAATATCAACATCACCACTGAGGAAGTCATGATTTGTGTCAAAAAGCTCGAGCATGTCCGAACGTCGGGGGATTGCAAGGTCTGGGCTGGCTTCAGCGACAGCCATGTCATGCAGCTGGCTTCCAGTCACCTGTTGCCCCTCGAGCGTGAGCAAGGCTGCCTCGGATGCGGCGACGTCGCCGTCCTCGTAGGGGTGCTTCGGCCAGACATTGAACCACAGCAGCCTGGCTTCGTCGTTGAAGTCGCCCTTTCGATTGCACCGGCCTGCGCGCTGGACGATCGAACTCCATGGGGCAGCCTCGGTGATCAGCGTCGTGGCGTCGATGTCGATGCCTGCTTCGAGAGCTTGAGTGGAGATGACGATCCGCCCCGCAGAGGGGATCCTCTCATTCGTTGCTTGAGCGACGATGGCTCGTCGCTCGAGGCCTCGATAGCGGGAGTGAACCAGCACGAGCTCGGCGGAGAGGTTTTGCCGCTTCAACGCCCGGTAGGTGCCAACGGCCGCGTCAACCGTGTTGACCATGGCGATCGTGAGGCTCCCCGGCGCGTGGTTATTGGCGATGACATCGGCCAATTCCTTGGGCTTCTGCGCGTCAATGTGTGAAATCCGGCGCTTGGCCCAGATCTTCTTCTCGAGGAGAGGGGACCCCGGATCCTTCGGGTTGACGTTGACGCGGGTTGTCTGGGGACTCAAGGGATTGTCGACGACGTCAAGAGCTTCAGGCACGACGGTGGCCGACATGCATGTCAGACCGACCGGCCCGACGGTGCCCCAATCACGCTGGAAGCCGGCGAGCTGACGCAGGGTGGCTGTGGCTTGGGGTGCCAGCTGAACCTCGTCGACAACGATCTGTGCATCGTTGGTCGTGAGTGCGAAGTCGATCGGGTACGAGGGTCGGGCGCAGCCATAGCCCCGATTCAGTGCACGAGAGACGATGGTGTCCACGGTCCCGATCATGATCGAGGGGGCCTGGGGATTCATCCGCCAGGTTTGCAGGTCGGGAGAGTTCAAGGTGCCGCCCATGAGGACGTACACCCCGACAGTGTGGGCCATGCCGGCCCTCTCCAGGTCGTCGTGTGCCACCTTGGCGGTCTGTTCCACCAGGGTTCGCATCGGGGAGGCGATGAAGAGACGACGTGGCGTGCTGGTTCGCACCTTCGGGTCCGGATGGCGAAGTCTGTAGAGCCATGGGACGACCACCGCGTCTGTCTTTCCACCGGCGGTGGGAACGGCGATGATTTCGGGGAAACCGTGTTCAGCGATCTCTCGTTGGAACGGATAGGGCTCCGGCTGTCCGGTGACGTGCCGGAAGAAGTCGTCGAAATCCATGGTTGTCTCCACAAGAGGACTCAAGCACCGGGGTGTGACAAAACTGGGAAGGCACCTCGGCGTGTCATCCTGGTCCGTTCCGAGGAAGGCTGGTCCGTTCCGAGGAAGGCTGGTCCGTTCCGAGGAAGGCAAGGGGTTGGAGAGGGTAGCCGCGTGGCATGATGTAAATATGTCTACAAGCGTCGTAAGTGTGCGACTCCCAGCCGATCTCAAGCGTCGTCTTGATGCACTCAGTTCGTCCACCGGCCGGCCCGCCACGTTCTACGTGCGCGAGGCCTTGGAAGAGCATCTGGGCGAACTTGAGTATGCGTACCAGCTGCGCGGGGAGGTCGAGGCGATCCGGCGCGGGGAACTCGCCACGATCGACAATGACGCGCTGAAGGCTGAACTCGGCATCGACTGACCAGCCATGGAATCCCAGCGCGCTTGGTCGTTACGCTATTCACCACGTGCCGCGAAAGCTCTCCGCAAGCTCGATCACACTGTCGCCCGACATATCGTCACGAACTTGGAACGTCTTACGACACTCGATGAGCCAACCGCACCGTGCAAGGCTCTGTCTGGCCCACTCACTGGCCTGTGGAGACTCCGCGTGGGGGACTGGAGGGTCATCCTCGATATCGACCGGGCCCAGCTCAGCATCGTCGCCGTTGACATTGGCAACCGGTCCACAATCTACACGTAGCCGCATCAGCAGGTGGGACCTTGACCAATCGCCCAGCGATCTGGATGGTGACGAAGCTTGCAACTCGACGGCCGTGTCCTCCTGGCTCGGGTCACCTGGACACGACGAATCACGAGAAATACCGATACGCACACGGGCATGGATGGTGCCCGAGGCGTGCGGCCATACCCGCGGTTTCCCAAACACCCACTCCGGACCCGAAGTTATCTCGATAGATGGGACACGAATCACTGTCGTGAAAGCAAAGCGTTCCGCTGTCGCATATACCAAGATGGTCGTTGAGGTTCTCGTAGCTGGTGCTCATGACTGCCTCCTGAAGTTGCGTGCCGCGGATCTGGTGACTATCGGCGTTGGGGGCAACCTAGCACAGGATGCACGAACTGATGGTATGAAGTGAATGTGTCTCAATTACACACATACCAATCAAGATGATCCCTGCTCTCTACGTCCTCTGAGCGCTTGTTGGACGCGGCTAGGCTGGATCGGCCGGGGCTCAATTGAGGCATTGGTATGTGTGCAATGTCATTTGGCCAGCAGCTGGCTTCCCCGGCGCCCGGCCAGCTTCATGAAGCTGGCTGGGCCGCGCTCGGGCGATCGCACGAAGCGCGCCGTTGCGCTTCCGCCCAAGTTTGACGTCCCCACATTCCACTCACCTCACTCGTTGCCAACCGGTAACTCACCCGTCATCTTTCCAACACCAGCCGGACACCCTGCCCGCCTAGCGTCGACGCGTTGACAGGACATGGGGTGTCCTGACGTGCGGAAAGGACGGTAGTGGCGACGATCGAGGCTGGCCTCCAGGATCGCCGAGCAACGCTCGCAAGCGAGCAGCGCTCGGCGGCGACCGATGACAGACCGCAGAACAGACATCGGGGGAGCAGGCGCAGACGGCGCGAAGCATGGCTCTTCGTCGCCCTGGTCCTGCCGAATGTCGCACTCATCGCGATGTTCATCTACCGGCCCATCTTCACCAACATCTACTACTCGCTGCTTGACTGGACGCTCGGCTCCGACACCGCCACCTTCATCGGGCTCGGCAACTATGTGGAGTTCTTCACCGGCGGGGAAGCAGGCCAGGTGCTCGGCACCACGCTGATCTTCACCGTCGCCACCGTCGGCGGGTCGATGCTGATCGGCCTGCTGCTGGCTACCGTGCTGAACCGCCGTCTTGTCGGGCGAGGCGTGGCGCGGGCCACCGTGTTCGCGCCCTATGTGCTGTCCGGCGTGGGTATCGGGCTGGTCTGGTCATTCATCTTCGACCCCACCATCGGTGTGCTGGCAGCCATCCTGCGAGGTTTCAACCTGCCCGTGCCGCAGTGGTTCCTCGACCCGGGTCTGGCACTCACGATGGTCATCATCGTCTATGTCTGGAAGAACCTCGGTTACTGCGCAGTCATCTATCTGGCTGCCCTGCAATCCATCGATCGTGATCTTCTGGAGGCCGCCGCCCTGGATGGCGCCAGCGGATTCCGCACCTTCTGGTCGATCGTCTGGCCGCTGCTGTCCCCGACGACCTTCTTCATCCTGCTCACCACCATGCTGTCGTCCCTGCAAGCCTTCGACCTGATACGCATCATGACCCCGCTCGGGCAGGGCACCACCACCCTGATGTACGACGCCTATCTTCAGGCCTTCGGCGGATACAACCGCGCCGGATATTCCGCAGCCATCTCCACGATCCTCTTCCTGATCCTGGTCATCATGACCGTCTTCCAGATGCGCTTCCTCGAGCGAAGGGTGCACTACGCATGAGCCTGCTGCTCACATCGTCCAAGCGGGCCGGCGGAACCGACCGTCGCCGCAAGCACCACGAGCACGTCGACGAGTCCATGGTCGGCCCCAGCACTCCGGTGCGCACCTTCTTCGGCGGCTATCTGCCGCTGGTCGTCATGACGCTCATCATCGTGCTGCCATTGCTGTGGATGGTCCTCGGCTCGTTCAAGCAGCCCGGCGAGATCGTCTCCCAGACCATCAGGTGGTTGCCGCACCAGCCGAGCTGGGACGCCTACCTGCGCGCCTCGCACCAGGTGAACTTCCCCCGGCTGTTCATGAACTCGGTCATCGTCACAGCGGTGGGCGCCGGGATCAAGCTGTGCCTGGCGGTCACCAGCGCCTATGCACTGGTCTTCCTCCACTTTCCCTTCAAGAGAGTGATCTTCCTCGGCATGCTGGCTGCCCTGATGGTGCCCCCGCAGGTGTCGCTGCTGCCGAACTATGTGTTCATCGCCGGTCTCGGCGGGGTCAACACCTACTGGGGAATCATCCTGCCCGGTCTGGGCACCGCCTTCGGTACCTTCCTGTTGCGCCAGCACTTCATGACGCTGCCCTCGGAGGTGCTCGAGGCCGCCGAGATGGACGGTGCCGGGCACCTGGGCAGGCTGATCCGGATCGTCGTGCCCATGTCGACGCCGGCCATCGCGACGGTTGCGCTGGTCACCATCGTCGACGAGTGGAACAACTACATCTGGCCGCTGGTCATCACCAATGACGACTCGAGGATGACCCTGCCGGTGGGTCTTACCCTGCTGAAGAACATCGAGGGCGACCCCAGCTCCTATCCGGTACTGATGGCCGGGGCCGTGGTGGTCATCCTTCCCGTCCTCATCGTCTTCCTGTTCCTCCAGCGATACATCGTCGCTGGTCTCACCCAAGGTGCCGTCAAGTGAGGGCACCCGAATCTCGGAGGAGAAGCACCTGTCATGAATGAGTCCCCCACGCGGCGAACCCTGCCGCTGAGCCGGCGCAATCTGCTCGGCCTCGCGGCACTGGGCGCCGGAGCCGCCGCGCTGTCCGCCTGCGCCGGTCCGTCCACCGCGAAGAGCGATTCCCAGAGCGCATCGGCTGCGCAAAACAACGGCCCGGACTTCAACGGCGTCACGCCCGCAACGACCATCACCTTCTGGTCGAACCACCCGGGCAACTCCGAGGACATCACCAAGCAGATCATTTCGAAGTTCAAGGACGCCTCCGGGATCACCGTCAATCTCGTCACCGCGGGCAGCACCTACGAGGACGTGGCCCAGAAGTTCCAGACCGCACAGGCCGGCGGGACCCTGCCCGACATCGTGGTGTTCTCCGATGTGTGGTGGTTCCGCTACTTCATGCAGGACTCCATCATCCCGCTGGCCAATGCCCTCAAGGCCGCCGACGTGGACACCTCGGACTACCGCGATGTACTGCTCGCCGACTACCAGTACCAGGACGGCCAGTGGGCAGTGCCCTGGGCGAGGTCGACGCCGCTGTTTTACTACAACAAGAAGGATTGGGCTGCTGCCGGGTTGCCCGACCGGGCGCCCACCACCTGGGCTGAATTCGCCGATTGGGCGCCGAAGCTGCAGTCCGCCAATCCCGGTGCCCAGCACGCCTATGAGCACCCGGCACTTCCCGACTACGCGGGCTGGACTCTGCAGAACATCCTGTGGGGATACGGCGGCGGCTGGTCGGCCAAGGACAGCTTCGACATCACCTGTGACACCGATGCCTCGGTGCAGGCCCTGCAATATGTGCAGGATTCGGTGTACAAGGGCAAGTGGGCAGGTGTCGCCTCCAAGTCGGCCACCGACGACATGACCGCGGGCGCCTGCTCGTCCACGCTCGGCTCTACGGGTTCCCTGGTGGGTATCCAGAAGGCCTCCGCCGGAAAGTTCGACGTCGGCGTGGGCTTCCTGCCCGGCGGCCCCGTGACGGAGTCCCCGGTGTGCCCCACCGGCGGCGCCGGTGTTGGCATCCCCAAGAAGATCCCGGCCGCCAACCAGCTGGCTGCCGCGAAATTCATCGGCTTCCTCACCAATCCCGAGAACACCGTCGCCTTCTCAGCGGCCACCGGCTACATGCCGGTGCGCAAGTCCGCCGACACGAGCTCGCTGCTGGCCAAGAACCCGCTCATCGGCACCGCCATCAAGCAGCTCGACGTGACGCGAACTCAGGACTGGGCGCGAGTCTTCCTGCCCGGCGCCGACCAGGAGATGGCCAAGTCGGTCGCGCAGTTGCTCACCCAGCAGGCCGATGTGAAGACGACCATGGGCACCCTCAAGTCGACCCTGCAGAACATTTACAACACCCAGGTGAAGTCGCACGTCTGAGTTGTCGAGCAGGCCGACGCTGCCCAGGGCAGCGTGATGGGCTGCGATCGTGCTGAACCATGCATGATCGCAGCCCTTTCGGGGCTCTTCGTCCATTCGTGGGCCGGTGCCCATCCATTCCGAACGGTTCGGCCCGGG
Source organism: Propionibacterium sp. (assembly GCF_047719395.1). NCBI lineage: Bacteria > Bacillati > Actinomycetota > Actinomycetes > Propionibacteriales > Propionibacteriaceae > Propionibacterium > Propionibacterium sp. The sequence continues at coordinate 4,032 of NZ_JBDNTB010000023.1, read as the reverse complement.
GACCATGTGGTCGGCATCCCCGCGAAGGGGCGGTGAGCCTCACTCCGGGGGCAGCCGCCCGTGACCACCCAGCAGGGCCTTCGACAGCGGTAGTACCGACACCGCCATGAGCAGATGACCCCACAGCGGCTGGTCGGCCCGCAGCAGGATTCCGCCGACCAGCAGGCCGGCGAACAGGATTGCCGAGATGACCTGTCCCAGTGCTCGCTCGATCCGTCTGACCAGCACATTCACAGTGGGAGTCTGGACGCTGAGCTGGCCTCGCTCCATCATGGTGAGGACGCGCTCGGCGCGGCGCGGCAGAGACATGCTCGTGGTGAGCAGATTCTGCGCCTCGTCCAGGACCAGCGCCGTGCGTGAGCCGCTCCCGCCGACCACCAGCTCGTGGGCATAGGGCTCCACGGAATCCCAGATGTTGTAGTCGGGGTACAGCGCCGTGCACAGTCCGTTCATCAGGGACGCAGCCCGGATCAGCAGCAGCAGATTCTCCGGCATCTGGAAGGGCATCGACCGCATCAGCTCGCGGAACTGCTCACCGAACTGCGCGAACTCGCGTGGATCGATGGTGCGCATGTCCGCCAGGCTCATCCCACCGAAGCGATCGAAGAGCTGGGATATGGCGCGCTCGACCAATGACAGGTCAGCGGAGGGCAGCAGCATGTCGAGTTCCTGCATGCAGCGCAACAGCCGGTGCCCGTCGCGCATCCCGACGGCGATGACGACATCCTTGAGTGCACCTCGCAGATTGTCGGGAACCTGACCCATCATCCCGAAGTCGATGAAGGTGAGCTGCCAGTTGCGTCCCACCTCCTCGCGGAGGCCGGCGGGAACGGGCGTCACGAACAGATTGCCCGGATGCGGATCGGCGTGGAAGAAGCCGTCGTCGAAGACCTGGGAGATGTAGCAGTCGGCCACCGCGAAGGCGACCTCTTCGGGGTCGATGCCCTTGGCCTCCAGAGCCTCGTCGCTGCTGATCTTGATCGCGCTGACATCGGACAGCGTGAGCAGCCGGCGGGTGCTGCGCTCCCAGACGACTGCTGGGCTGGTGACGGTGGGGTCCTCGGCGAAGTTCGCCGCGAAGTGCTCGGCATTGGCAGCCTCGTGGAGATAATCGACCTCCTCGCCGGTGGAGCAGGCGAACTCCTCGACCAGTGCCGGAACATCGGTGCGCTGCGCGACGGCCTTGTAGTGCGAAACCCACCCCGCCACCCTGCGCAGCACCGACAGATCCACCTCGATGATCTGCTCGATTCCGGGGCGCTGCACCTTCACCACGACCCGGCGGAAACCCACATCGGAGGTTTCCGATTCGTTCAGCCGTGCACGGTGCACCTGCCCCAGCGAGGCTGCGGCAAGGGGCTCGGGGTCGAACCACTCATAGGCCTGCCCGAGCGGCATGCCGAGCTCCGTCTCGGCGCGGGCGCGAATGTCGTCGAAGGGCACCGGCGGTGCCTCGTCCTGCAGGCCGGCGAGCTGTTCGGTGACATCGGCGGGCAGCACGTCCAGCCGCGTCGACATGAACTGGCCCACCTTGATGAGCAGCCCGCCGAGGTCGGCTGCCAGGTCGTGGAAGTCCGCCGCAGCGCGCCTCAGCCGTGCCTCGCGCCCGCGTGCACTGAGGCGCCCCAGCCCGAGCTTGGGCAGTACCGCATCGAAGAACAGCAGGCGGACGAACAGCCTGGCGAAATAGCCGAGGATTCGCCGATATCGGGCACGCAGTTGCCGGTGGCTGCTCATGTGACCTCCGCAGCGCCCGGCCGGGTGCCGGCACGCCCGGTCTCAGTCTTGCGCAAGGATCGTGTAGATCTTGCGGCGTGCCTCGTCGATGACCTCGGTCACGGCCTTCACCTGCACCGGCGAGCCACCGCGGAGCACCGGACCGATGGCTTGCGCCAGGCGTGCGGCGGCTTTCGGCAGCACCAGCGACTCCGGTACCTCCTTTTCGGCCGCGGTGGCCCAGGGGGCGGGCTTTCCCTGCGAAGCCTCCGCCTCCTCGCGGCCAGCGTCGGTGAGTTCGTACACCTTCTTGCCATCCGTCTCGTGGGACGTGACGAGTCCCTCATCGGCCAGCATCTGCAGCGTGGGGTACACCGAGCCGGCGCTCGGCTTCCATGTCCCCGCGCTGCGTTGCTCGATCTCATGGATGATCTGGTAGCCATGCATCGGCTCATCGGCGAGCAGAGCGAGGATCGCCGCGCGCACATCGCCGCGGGATGCCCGCCCAGGGCGTCTGCTGGTGAGCCTGCGCATCTGCTCGTCAATGCTGTCCAACCAGAAGAGCGGATTGGGCTGCAACCCGCTCGTGGATTGGCCGCGCCGCGGCCCCGACGAGCCGGAACCGGAGGGAGTGGAATATGTACTCATGGCGGACTCCTTGGAGCGATGTGGTGGCTGCCTGCCAACAGCCACAGCGTCTACCGATACTTGACGATACGTCGCTCAGGCACTGCCGGGTAGACCCGGCCGATCGAAGCCCGGTTCCCGCCCCCAGTCCATTGCCTCATGTCAGCCGATCTGGCCGTTGCTGCACTTTCGGGCGAGGCGATGACATTCAGGCGATCGGATGGCGCAGCCCGGCCAGAGCAGATCCCTGCCAGATCTGTGCGGTGATCTCGCCAGGACGCACCGCAATCACCTCGCCGCCGTTGTTCAGCACGATCACTGCCAGCCGGGACAACAGGTCATACCCGGTGTCGGTGAACACCACCTTGCCCGTCGAGTCGTCCAGGGTACCGAGGATGTCCTTGGTGAAGTCGTAGAACAGCGTTGCCACGGCGCCCGAGACCGCCGCAGAGGCGATCGGCTCGAGTTCGGTGACGGCAAGACCCGAAGAGACGCCATGACCGATCGAATCGGCCTGGGCATTGTGGGCAGCCGCGTTGATGGTCTCAATGTGCTTGCGGACGGAATCGTCGATCTGGTCGGGACGCAACTTGTCGGGCGCACCGTTGATGGGCACGATCTTCCAGGGCAGATGTTCCGCCTGGATCATTCCGAGCAGTGGTTCGGTGGCGAACACGAACAGCGGCAGCTTGGCGTTCGGGTCGAGTTTGCCGAGTTCGGAGCGGATGGCATCTGCAACCACCCTTGCGTAGCGCTCCAGCAGCACCTTCTTGCCCTCGTCCCCGCCGAGTCGCTTCAGCAGGCCACGGTCTCGGATGGTCATCCGGTTGGTGGCGTCGGCGGCATCAGCCGCGTACTTCTCGCTGAGCTCCAGCTCGGTGGCCCGCGTGGTGGCGCTGGCCGACCACAGATTCCAGCCATTTGCCGACAGCGTCAGAGCGAGCGCGTCTTGTGGGGAGGTGACCGCCCTCACGAGCTGCCCGAGGTCGAAGTAGTCGCCCACCTGGGTCTGCGCCTCCAGGCGGTTCGGCAGCACGAAATCCTCGGTCAGGTCGGCAGACAGCAGGATGACCAGCGAATTCGACAGATTTCCCCACAGCGTGGAGTCCTCGGCGATGCGCTCCCACTGCGCCCGGATCGCGTCCTGGTGGACGCGGCTTGTCCCATCGGCACGTACCGTGCGGACGGCCTCGTCCACCGCGGCCTTGGCTGCCGTGAAGGCTTGCTGGCGACCGGAGGGCGTGGGGGAAGTGGGCAGATAGATGGTGATGGCGTTCTCATGAGGCTCGCCGAGTGCAATCAGATCGTCGATGCTGGGGAGGTCATAACGGATCACGAGAAAATCCTTCGCTAGGTCGTTTCAGTTCCGATGCGGGCGGCGCAGAAGCTGTCGATGCGCGGCACCCATGCCGGCGCAGGACGGCTGCTGAGACTCCGACTCACTGCTTGCAATTTCATGGCATCCACGCCCGCTGCATGTGACCGCGGCGCGAAAGGTGCCTCAATCGCTTTGAACGCTACCACCGGCATGGTGCATGGATTCGGGCTCGAGGTGCGCCTTCGCGGTGGCTGTCACCAGTCGTGCTGGAGAAATGGGGGGGGGGGCCCCCCCCCCCGGGGGGCGGGGGGAGCCAGCGTGGTGGGGGTTAACACAAAAAAATGCAGTTAATTACACACAAGATAGGAGGG
>NZ_JBDNTB010000022.1:0-39822 GCF_047719395.1 Propionibacterium sp. | reverse complement strand
GGGGCGCGCGCGGGTGGCGGACAACAGCCCCTGCCCGCACGGGGTCTCCAGCTCGACGTGGGTGTGGCGGGCCCCCACCGGGCGAGGGGGGAGGCCCAGGCGGGCGCGGGCCAGGCCCGCGCAGACCACCGTCGATGTGTCGATGCCGAGTACCCAGCTGGTCATGAGGCCTCCGGACCTGTGACGAAGAGACTGCGAAGCGAATGGAGGTCCTCGCCGGCCCAGCGTTCGCCGTGCACGGTGAGGTAGACGGTGCGCTCGTCATCAGCCGGATCGGGTGACCGCACGATGTCGATTTCCAGATGATCGCGGGACAGCCCCTCGGCGAAGCCCGCCCCCCATTCGACGAGCGTCACGGACTCTGCCATGGAGGAGTCGAGGTCGATGTCCTCCAGCTCCGCGGCTGATCCCATCCGGTAGGCGTCCACATGCACCAGGTCAGGGCCACCGGCCAGGGCGTGGTGGATGCGCGACAGCACGAAGGTGGGCGAGACGATCGGGCCCTCGACACCCAGACCAGTACCCAGGCCCTGCGTCAGGGTGGTCTTGCCGGCACCGAGTTCACCATTCGCGACGAGCAGATCTCCTGGACCCAGATGCGTGGCGAGTTCGGCTCCGAGCAGGCGCATGTCGTCGGCTGTGGGCACCGGGACACTCACCGGGAGCGCCCTGGCGAGAATGTAGCCACCCCCAACCTCGTGGTCGATGTCGAAATCATGCAACTGCCACCACCGCACCAGCTCGGGAAGATCGGAGCGGGCCATCAGCTGGATAGTGCGTTCTCCCTGGTCAGCTGCCCATTCGGCGGCACCACGCACCAGCGCGGAGGCCACCCCTTCGTGCTGCTCACCGGGCAGCACGCTCACCCGGTGCACCATCAGGGTGTCCGCGGGCTGGTAGCTCATCAGCAGGCAGCCGACATCGGCATCCCCGATACTGGCGATCACGCCGCCGCACTCGCGGATGCGGCGCCTGACATCTTCGACGCCGTCGCCCAGGGCCTCGGGCGGCGGGTCAACGCGACGCCTGGACCTGAAGGCGGTGCGGATGATGCCCAGCAAGGCCTCCGCATCCTGCTCGTCGGCCAGCCTGAGCTGCACCTCGTCACCGATCACAACCGGACAGCATACCGCCCAGCGATCAAACGGCTCAGTCCTTGGGCTTACGCGCACGGTCACGGTCGTAGTGGCCGCGGCCCTGGTGGCGGCCCTTCCCGCCACCCTGGTAATGACGCCTGCCGCCACCGCCCCTGCGACGAGGCGGGCGCGGCGGGGAGACGATGCCGCGGTACTGCTCCTCGGTGATGGCTGCGCCCTCGGGCTTGGTACCGCCGGTGAGTTCGGCGAGTTGCTCGCCTTCATGCATCGGGCGCGGACGCGAGTCCACGCCGGCATCGCGGGTGATACGTGCCATCCTGCGGCGCTGACGCGGCAGCACCAACGAGATGACAAGACCATCCTCGCCCGCTCTGGCGGTACGCCCGGCGCGATGCAGATAGTCCTTCGCGTCGTGCGGCGGATCGGCCTGCAGCACCAGTGAAACATCATCGACGTCGATGCCGCGCGCGGCGACATCGGTGGCCACCAGCACGGAGATCTTGCCCTCGCGGAAGGCGTGCAGCACCCGGGCGCGCAACCCCTGGGGAAGGCCGCCGTGCAGGGCGCCGGCGAGAATGCCCACGCCACGCAGCCGCGATGCGGCGTCATCAGCGTCCATCTGGGTGCGCACGAAGACGATGGTGCGGCCCGGCCTGTTCACCGTCTGGGCGATGACACCCGGCCTTTCGCGTGCGGTCACTGCAATCAGCTCATGCCGCATGGTGGTGACGGAGGCCTGGGCCGAATCGACACCGTGCTCCACGGGATCGTGCAAGTAGCGCCTGACCAGCTCATCCACCTGGTTGTCCAGAGTCGCAGAGAACAGCAGGTGCTGGGCCTGGGACGGGATCTCGTCGAGAATGCGCGTGACCTCAGGCATGAAGCCCAGGTCGGACATCTCGTCGGCCTCGTCCAGCACGACGACCCGCACCTCATCCAGCTGTGCTGAACCGCGCTCCATCAGATCGATGAGACGCCCCGGCGTTGCGACCACGATGTCCACGCCGCGCTCCAGAGCGCGCAGCTGCGGCGTGTAGCTCATGCCACCGGCGACGAGCACGACGCTTCGCCCCATCGCCTGGGCCAGCGGCCGCAGCACATCGTGCACCTGCATCGCCAACTCCCGGGTGGGCGCAAGAATCACCGCAGCAGGGTGGGCGGACCGGCTCTTGTCGCCTTCGGAAATCCGCATGACGGTCGGCAGGCCATAGGCCAGGGTCTTGCCCGACCCGGTCTGGCCGCGGCCCAGCACATCGCGACCGGCCAGCGCATCGGGGATGGTGGCCTGCTGGATCGGGAACGGCGACTCGATACCCTCTGCCGCGAGCTGCTCGACCAGCACCTCGGGCACACCGAGTTCGCCGAACCGGTGACGACGTTTCTGCTGGCGCTTCACGGCCTCGGTACGAGGCTTCTTCGGTACCCGTGCCGCGACCACGGCCGAGGGCTCCGACCGCACCTGTCCGGGTCGGGCCGACCGGTTCCTGGCAGCACTGCCCACAGCCGGATCCGAGTCCTGCCGATCCGCGGAGCTGTTGTGCCAGCGGGAATCCCGGCGTTCCTGCGACCACTCGTCACGCCCCCACGAGCCATGACTGGTGGCCTGGCGGTTGCTCCCCCGGCGGTCCTCCCGATCGGAAGTGCGGTGCCAGTCATCGCGGTGCCAGTCCGAACGCGAGCCGTCACGTCGATCCTGCCTGCCCCCTTGATCGTCATACCACGTGTTGCGGCGGCCCTGCGAGTTGTTGCGGTGCCCCTGCGAGTCATCGCCCCAGGAGTCACGACGCGGCCGGTCGTCCCGGTTCCATCGGTTCTGCCTGGTACCGCGGTAGGAGCTGCCACCACGGGCGGGGCGCTCATTGCCCCATCCGCGGTCCGAATTCTCACGCCCGGCACCGCGGTGGTCCCGGGAATCGTGATGCCACTCTCCGGCTCCGGAGTTCCGCCCGCCAGACCTCGACCAGCCCTCATTGCGCCGATCCGGTTCCGAAGACCGGCTCCAATCGTCGTGCCCGCGATATCCGCCGCCCGAGCGCGGGCGATCACCGCCCTCAAATGAATGGTCTGACCGTGAGTGTTCGTTCCCCCCTGCACGATCCCCATGGGAATGGTCTGACCGTGAACGTCCGGAAGCAGAACCGTGCCAGCCGCCTCCATGTGACTGCTTGTCCCCCTTGTGGGCACGATGATCGTCACCGTGGCGCGAGGGATTGTGGGCATACTTCTTGGGCATCGGCACTCTCATGAGGTATCGGGGAGAAGCCCTGCAACAGATCTCACGGGGCCAGGCAAGCAATATGTGAACCCATCGTAGACGCCCGTTCACCAGGACGACGATGTGACCTCGCAGACTTCCCCTGTTGTTCACCCCATCCGGGCGCTTTCCCGGCACATCCCCTCCGGAGGTCCCCCTAGAATCGAATTGTGCGTGTGGCGATCGTGGCAGAATGCTTCCTCCCCCAGATCAATGGTGTGACGAATTCCGTCCTCCGGATCCTTGAGTCCCTGCACGCCAATGGCCATCAGGCAGAAGTCCTTGCACCCGACGATCCGAAAGGCGTGCCGAAGGACTATCTGGGTTTCCCCGTGCACACCGCCGGCTCCGTGCCAGTGCCGTGGTACACCGACTTCCGGGTGGCCATGTCAACCGTCGCCTCCATCGAGCGCCGGTTCACCGACTTCGCCCCTGATGTCGTGCACTTGGCCGCCCCGGTGCTGCTCGGCCGCAATGCGCTGGTCGCAGCCTGCCGGCTCGGTCTTCCCACGGTGGCGCTGTACCAGACGGATGTGCCCAGTTACGCGGTGCACTATGGCTACGGACTCGCCGAGCCCGCGGTGTGGCGTCACATGCGGCGCCTGCACGAAATGGCCACTCTCACCCTTGCGCCGTCCAGCTCGACCCGCCATCGCCTGCTCGCCCATGGCATCCCCCGGGTCGACATCTGGGGACGCGGCGTCGACTCGGGGCGCTTCCAGCCCTCGCGTCGCGACGAGCAGCTTCACGAAGCCTGGGCCCCGAACGGCGAGTGCGTGATCGGCTATCTCGGCCGGCTCGGTGCCGAGAAGCGCGTCGCCGATCTTGCCGTGCTGCAGGACATCCCGGACACGAAGCTGGTCATCATCGGGGACGGCCCGCAGCGCGAGGAACTCGAGGAACAACTTCCGGGTGCCATCTTCACCGGCGCGAAGACCGGTGACGAGCTGCCCCGCCACCTGGCATCGATCGATGTCTTCGTGCACCCCGGTGAACTGGAAACCTTCGGACAGACGCTGCAAGAGGCGTCGGCCTGCGCCCTGCCTGTCATCGCTCCCCGGATGGGCGGCCCGATCGACATCGTCCAGGAGGGTCGTACCGGGCATCTCTATACCCCGGGTGATCTTCTGGACCTTCGCGACTGGGTCAGCAGGCTGGCTGGCGATCCCCAGCTGCGCTGGCAGATGGGTCTTGCCGCACGTCAGGCCATGGCGCCGCGCACCTGGCCGAAACTGTGCGACCAGCTGATGGGCTACTACACGCAGGCCATCGCCATGACCCGTACCGCCACCCGCGCAGTCATCGCCGCCTGACGGGGCTGTGTCCCCCCGTCAGGCTGGTTTCTCCTCAATCGGAGGATCACTCCCCAGACGCTGAAGGCGCCGATGCCACCAGTCCGGCGATCACCCCCGGAAGTCTGTGGGCGAGTACATCGGGTGGCCATGGGCCAGGCATCGCTTCAGCGGCCAGCGCCTGGACGGACGCCCCCAGCACCCCTGCCCATCGGGCAGGCAGTCCTGCCGCCAGCAGGGTGCCGCAGATCCCCGCGAGGCAGTCCCCAGAGCCGGCCTGCGCGGTCCATGACGGGCCCGGCACCGCGATCGTCACCTGGCCATCGGGCTCTGCGACGTACTGCGTCGCGCCCTTGAGCAGCACGACCGTGCTGTTCTCCTGGGCGGCCCTGCGCGCCGCAGACACTGGATCGGCAGTCACCTCGGAACGCTCGATGCCCAGCAGGCGTGCCAGTTCACCGGCATGCGGGGTGAGCAGGCAACCCTCCGGCAGCCGCTCGGGCAGGACGCCGATGGCGTCGGCGTCGATCACCGCGGGCAGGTCATCGGCGAGGGCCGCTGCGAGCCGGGCAGCGTCACCATGACCCCACCCGCAGCCGACCACCCAGGCTTGCACCCGCCCCGCACCGAATGTGACCGAGGGCATTGTCGAGGCAATGATCTGCGCGGTGGCCCGGGCGCCCCGGAAGCGCAGCATCCCGGCTCCCGTATACAGGGCCCCCGTGGTGGACAGGATTCCGGCACCGGGGTAGCGCTCCGAACCTGTGTCGATCCCGAGCACGCCGCGGGAGTACTTGTCACTCAGCGCATCAGGCACCGGCCAGCGTTGCGCCACGTCGGCGCGCTCGGCCATCCAGGTCTTCGCACCCCGCACCCGGACACCGATGTCGGTGCACTGCACCCTGCCGCAGTGGCCGGCGGCCGGCTGCGCCACGTGGCACAGCTTGAGGGCGCCGAAGGTAATGGTGCGGGTGGCATGGAAGCACTCATCGTCCGGCCCGCCCACCGAGTCGGCGGCCAGGCCGGAGGGAATGTCGACAGCCAGCACCGGCGTGCCCAGATCACTGCAGGCCCGGGCGAACTCGGCGACCGCAGGCCGCAGACCGGCCCGCCCACCGATGCCCAGCACCGCGTCGATCACCAGGTGTGTGCGATCCAAGCCTGCGATGGCCTCCACCGCACTCACTTCCGTGCAGCCGGCCGTGAGCGCGGCATCGCGCCCCGCCCGATGCCAACGGCTCGAGGTGAACCACAGCGACACCTGGTGTCCGGCAGCCGCCAGGGCGCGCGCCGCGAACAGACCGTCCCCACCGTTGTTTCCGGGGCCGGCGACCACCAGTACCCGGCCTGAGTCGGTCCCCAGCATGCCCATCGCCGCCGTGGCCACCTGACCCGCCGCGACAGCCATCAGGTCCTCGCCCGGGTGATGGTCGAACCAGTCCTGCTCGGCAGCCCGAATCTGTTCAACCGTGGCAACAGCGCGCATGCTCAGCGTCCCTCCGCGACGACATAGGCCACGGCCAGTCCACCGTCATGGCTCAGTGAAAGATGAAGGTGGGTGACGCCGATCTGCTCGGCCCTGACCGCGACCGTGCCCCGCAGCTCCATGTGCGGGCGTCCCTCGGCGTCCACGACCACCTCGGCATCGAGCCAGCTCAGCCCACCGGGCGCGCCAAGGGCCTTGGCAGTCGCCTCCTTGGCAGCGAACCGTGCGGCGAGGGATTCAGGCGTACGGGGCAGGCCGTGGGCGCTCTGCTCGCCCGGGCACAGCAGCCTGTCGAGGATTCCTGGCCTGCGATCGATCATGGCAGCGAACCGTTGCACGCTGCACACATCCACTCCGACACCGACGATCACAGCATTCCCCTCCGGCCATTGGGCAAGCCGACACCCATCTCTGCAAGCCACTTCTCTGCAGCTTCTCTGCAGGCCACCGGGCAAGCTGATGGCCATTGCTCCACCGTTACCGACTTCGCCAGGTTACGCGGCTGGTCGACGTCGTCGCCGAGTGTGGTGGCCAGCTCGCAGGCGAACAGTTGCAGCGGCACGACACAGCCGAGGATCCCGCGCTGGGCCCTGCCCCACGGAGTCACGCCATTCGCGGGCCGAACGACACGACCGGCCGCTGAACACCGCCGGTTCGGAGTGGACAGCCACCCATGAGGCGTGATGGGCTCTGCAGGTGGAAGGAGGCCCGGTCAACCGGACAGCCATATGAACAACGACGTAACGGCCACTGGCACGGTCGAAGGTGCCCTTGATTCTCCCTGGGTCGCGCTGCAACGCGCCCGGTGGGCCGAACTGGCCCGGGATTACCGCGTCCGCCTGGACAGGGCGACGATCGAGCAGCTGCGCAGCATCCATGACCCGACCGACGAGACGGATGTCCGCGAGGTCTACCTGCCGCTGGCGCAGTTGGTCGAATTGCGCCGATCGAATCAGGGACGCCTGTTCGCCGCGCAGAACAGTTTCCTGGGCCTGCAGGACGAGCGCACACCCTTCATCGTCGGAGTGGCTGGTTCGGTGGCGGTGGGCAAGTCCACGGTGGCGAAGCTGATTCGTGAGCTGCTCGCCCGCGGACCCCGCCGCCCGAATGTCGCGCTGGTGTCCACCGATGGTTTCCTGCGATCCAATGCCGAGCTGCAGGGGATGGGCATCCTCGATCGGAAGGGTTTCCCGGAAAGCTACGATCGTCGCGCGCTGCTGCGCTTCGTGAGCGATGTGAAGTCCGCGCTGCCCGATCTGTCGGTGCCGGTGTACTCACAGATCACCTATGACATCGTGCCCGGCCAGTACACCACGATGCACTGCCCCGACATCCTCGTCCTGGAGGGCCTCAATGTGCTGCAACCGGCACCCGTGGGCTCCATGGGCGTGAGTGATTTCATCGATTTCTCGGTCTATGTGGACGCCGCCGAGGATGACATCGTGCACTGGTTCGTGGAACGGGCACTGACCTTCCGTACCACCGCCGAGGATCCCCGTAGCTATTTCAAGCTCTTCAAGGGGCTATCGGACGAGGAATTCCGCACCATGGCGAGGCAGGTCTGGGACACCATCAATGGCCCGAATCTTCGCCAGAACATTGCCCCCACCAGGCCCCGGGCAACGGTCATTCTCCAGAAAGGCTCCGATCACCACATCGAGACGGTGCGCATCCGCAGGGTGTGACCCGCCTGCCCACGGGCTCAGCCGTGGAAGCCGCTGAGCCCGACCCGGTTGGCCACCACGGCGGCCAACCGGTTGGCGATCTGGTCGGCGTGCGTCTGCGATTCCGCCTCCACCATGACACGCACCAGTGGTTCGGTGCCCGAGGGGCGCAGCAACACACGACCGTTGTCTGCGAGTTCCCTGGTGGCCGCGGTCACCTCGTTCAGGATCACCATGTCCTCCTCGGCGCGCGCCTTGTCCACCTGGGACACATTGACCAGCGCCTGGGGCAGCCTCTTCATCACTGAGGCGAGCTGCGCGAGGGGACGACCGGTCTGTCCCACGCGGGCTGCGACGTGCAGACCGGTGAGCACACCATCGCCGGTGGTGGCGAACTCGCTCATGATGACATGGCCTGACTGCTCGCCTCCGAGAGTGAAACCGTGCGCCACCATGTCCTCCAGCACATAGCGGTCACCCACCTTCGTGGTGTCCACGGTGATGCCGTTCGCACGCATCGCCTTGATGAGCCCCAGATTGCTCATCACGGTCGCCACCAGCGTGTTGAAGGCCAACTTGCCGTGCTCCTGCAGGTCGAGCGCCAGGATTGCCATGATCTGGTCGCCATCGACCACCTCGCCCTTGGCATCCACCGCCTGGCAGCGATCGGCGTCCCCGTCGAAGGCCAGCCCCAGATCGGCATGCTCATCCACGACCGCCGAACGCAGCGCCCCGATGTGGGTGGAGCCGCAACCTTCGTTGATGTTGAGACCGTCGGGCACGCACGAGATCGCGATGACCTCGGCATCCCGCAGCTCGAAGGCACGCTGTGCAGTGACCGAGGAGGCACCGTTCGCGCAGTCCAGAACGATGCGCAGACCGGCCAGGGACTGCTCGCCCAGCGAATCGGCCAGATGCTCGATATAGCATTCCAGCAGGGAGTCGTCGCGGCGGATGTGCCCGACATCGGCTCCGATCGGGCGCACCCACTGCTCGTCCAGACGTTCCTGGATGGCGTCCTCGATGCGGTCGTCGAGTTTGACCCCGCCGCGCTGGAAGAACTTGATGCCGTTGTCGGGCATCGGATTGTGGCTGGCAGAGAGCATGACGCCCAGGTCGACGCCGCGGGATTCCACCAGATAGGCAAGACCCGGAGTGGGAATGACACCCACATCGATGACGTCGACCCCCGCACTGGCCAAGCCGCTCATCACGGCAGCCTGCAGGAACTCACCCGAGATGCGGGTGTCGCGTCCCACGATGGCCACGGCGCGCCGCCCATCGAAGGCACCCGCCTCACCGAGCACATGCGCGGCCGCCACCGACAGCTTCAGGGCGAGATCAGCAGTGAGATCGACATTCGCCACTCCGCGAACGCCATCGGTTCCGAACAGTCGAGCCATGGGGGTGACTCTACCGGGAGCTCACCCGCTGACCGGCATCCGCCCGTTGATGGGCTCATGACAAGCAGAAACGACCTGAAAGACAGACAGGCCCGGCACCTCGTGACGAGGAACCGGGCCTGTGTTCGCGCGATCGCGGATCAGCGCTTGGAGTACTGAGGAGCCTTGCGGGCCTTCTTGAGACCTGCCTTCTTGCGCTCCTTGATGCGGGCGTCACGGGTCAGCAGGCCGGCCTTCTTCAGGCCGGGACGATTCGCCTCGGGGTCGATCTGGTTGAGCGCACGGGCGATGCCAAGACGCAGGGCGCCGGCCTGACCGGTGATGCCACCACCGTCGATGCGGGCCACGACGTCGTAGACGCCGACAGCGCCAGCGGTGACGAAGGGCTCATTGATGAGCTGCTGGTGCACCTTGTTGGGGAAGTACTCCTCCAGGGTGTGGCCGTTGACCTTCCACTGCCCGGTGCCAGGAACCATCCGCACCCGGGCGACAGCTTCCTTGCGGCGACCGGTGCCGGTCCCGGGTCCGACCAGTGCCGGGCGTGAGGTGGCGGCCACCTGCGGCGCACCGGTGGAATCAGAGCGATAGGCGATCTCGCGGTTGCTCTCGTCGGTGAACGGCGTGACGCCGGTCTCGATGTCTTCTGCAGGGGTCTGTGACACGGTCAAGTCCTCGTTGGTCGGCGCGCTCACTGCGCAACCTGGTTGATCTGATAGGGCTCGGGCTTCTGGGCCTTGTGCGGGTGCTCGGGACCTGCGTAGACCTTGAGCTTGTTCATCTGCTGGCGGCTGAGCTTGTTCTTCGGCATCATGCCCCAGACTGCGATCTCCACCGCCTTGCGGGGATCATTGTCGAGCATCTCGCCGATCGTGGTGGTTCGCAGCCCACCGGGACGACCTGAATGGCGGTAGCGCAGCGAGTTCTGGCGCTTGTTGCCCGTCACCGCGATCTTCGAGGCATTGACGACGACAACGAAGTCGCCGGTGTCCACATGCGGCGCATAGGTGGGCTTGTTCTTCCCGCGGAGCAGGGTGGCAGCAGTCACGGCGAGACGGCCGAGCACGACGTCCTCAGCATCAATGACATGCCAGGACCTGGTCACTTCGCCAGGCTTCGGGCTGTAGGTAGACAAGGTCGCAGACCATCTTCCAGTAGATTCACAATGGCTTCGGCGCATACCCGCGGTTTCATCGCACGCCTGCCGCCCGTCCCCGGACAGCCGATCGCGCGTGCCACTCTGGGGACGCAACAGCGCACAAGAATAGTCCGCAAGGGACGGGCCGGTCAAACTGTCGACGTGCCTCAGCCAAAAGGTCCGGGAACTGCGGCGCTTCTGCCCCGACCAGTGATGTCGCGTGGTGGCCGGTTGAGCCCGCATCACCCGGCCGCGCACGACGCGATCCCACGACGACCTGGTGTCGCGCACCGTACGGGCCCATGCTTGATGCCTGAGGACATTCGTGGCCCCAGCGCTGCGGCCCCGATCGTCTTCCCCGGATGGGCAGCTCAGGAAAGGCACATCATGAGCAATGACGCCGTGATCGAGATCTCTGGACTGACGAAGTCCTACGGCCCCTTCCAGGCGCTCAAGGGCCTTGACCTCACCGTTCACCGCGGCGAGGTGCACGGCTTCCTCGGGCCGAACGGCGCCGGTAAGTCCACCACCATCCGCATACTGCTCGGCCTGCTGCGGGCGGATGCCGGTCACGTGCAGATTCTCGGCGAGGATCCCTGGCGTGACGTCGTCGTGCTGCACCGCCGGCTGGCCTATGTGCCCGGGGACGTCTCCCTGTGGCCGAGCATGACCGGTGGGGAGGCCATCGACCTGCTCGGTTCGCTGCGCGGTGGCCTTGATGAGCATCGCCGGGCCGAGCTGATCGAGCGTTTCGCACTCGATCCCACCAAGCGTGGCCGCCAGTACTCCAAGGGCAACCGGCAGAAGGTGGCGATCGTCGCGGCGTTGGCGTCCGATGTGGAGCTGCTCGTGCTCGACGAACCGACCTCCGGCCTCGATCCGCTGATGGAGAAGGCATTTCAGAAGACCCTCGGCGAGGCCAAGGGCCAGGGCACCACGGTGCTGCTGTCGAGCCACATCCTCGCTGAACTGGAGACGCTGGCCGACCGGCTCTCCATCATCCGCGACGGCCGCATCGTGCAGGAGGGCACGCTGGCCGAGCTGCGCGGTCACACCCTCACCGCCATCCATGCCGTCCTGGAGCGGCCTGCCCGCCGAGCCGAGTTGCCTCTGCTCCACGACGTGATCATGGACGGCGATCGCCTCACCGCCACCGCCGATTCCGAGCGCATCGGAGAGGCGATGGAAAGCCTCCTGCCACTGGGGATCAGCTCTCTGACAGTGGAGCCACCGTCCCTGGAGAGCCTGTTCCTGGGCCTGTACGACCAGGCCGACCGGGAGCAGAGCTGATGCGCGAGCGTCTGGCGGGCACGCGACTGCTGCTGCGCGCCACGCTGCGCCACGACGGGCGCGCCCTGGCACCCTGGGCTCTCATCGTCACGCTGCTGTCGGGCTCTTCGGTGCTGGTCTATCCGCTGGTCTTCCCCACCCCTCAGGACAGGGCAGGCCTGGCCACCGGCATCGCTGCCAATCCGGCGCTCAGCCTCATCTTCGGCCCGGCCCGCGACCTGAGGACGCCAGACGGGTTCAATGCCTGGCGGGCGCTGGCGCTGGGTGGCTTCGTGGCGGGGCTCGGGGCGATCTTCACCGTGACACGCGCCACCCGCGCCCAGGAGGACAGCGGGCAGGCCGAGCTGCTGGCCTCGGGAGTGCTGGGGCGCGGTAGCCGGCTGCTCGCCGGAGTGGGCATGGGGTTCATCGGAGGACTGCTGATCGGCGTGCTGTCCTGCCTGGTCACGGTGCTGTGCGGCGGAAGCTGGCATGCGACGCTGCTTCTCGCAGCAACCTTCACCCTCACCGCGTGGATGTTCACCGCCATCGCCGCGGTGATCGCGCAGATCGGCTCCGACGCCCATGCCGCCAACTCGATGGCCGTGGGCGTCCTGGGCGTGCTCTACATGCTGCGCGGCTTCGTCTACACGGTCGGCTCACCGCAATGGACGATCTGGGCGAATCCGCTCGGCTGGACGACCGAGACATCGCCGGCGGTGCTCAATCGATGGTGGCCACTGGTGTTCCCCCTCGTGTTCACGGCGGCGGTGCTGGCCATCGCCTTCGTGTTGCAGTCGCGGCGCGAGTTCGGGCAGGGTCTGCTGCCACCGCACCCCGGGCCGGCGCATGGCACGACACGCAGCCCTCTGGGGCTGGCACTGCGGCTGAACAGGGCGTCCCTGATCACCTGGATGATCGCCTTCCTCGGGCTGGGCTCTATGTTCGGCCACTTCACCACCTCGGTGCCCGACATCCTCGGCTCGAATCCCCAGCTGAGCCACATCCTCGCCTCGGGCGCCATCGACTCCAGCGGCCTCATCTCCGCGTTCCTGGTGACCATCCTCAGCCTGGTCGGCATCATCGCTGCCGTTCCAGGCGTGCAGATCATGCTCAGGGTGCGCTCCGAGGAGATGGCCGACCGGCTGGAACCAGTGGTGGCCACGTCCGTCTCGAGGGCGCGGATACTGGGTTCGAGCGTGTTCATCGCGCTGCTCCTCCCGGCGCTGTACGTGCTTGCCGCAGGTACTTTGATCGCATGGCGCGCTGGCGGGGCCGGGATCGGTGTGAGCTTCTGGCAGGTGGTGCGCCAGGCGCTGGCGACGATCCCCGCGGTGTGGACCATCACCGCCGTCTCGGTCGCGGTGGTCGGCCGCGCACCACGGCGGTCCATCGCATCCTGGGCCGGAGTGCTCATCGCCTTCGTGCTCACCCTGCTCGGCCCGATCTTCAAGCTGTGGACCTGGATCCTGGCAATCAGCCCCTTCTGGCACGTTCCGAATGCCGCAGCGGCACGTCCGGACTGGTGGGGGCTGGTGTGGATCAGCCTGGTCACCGCGGCGCTTCTCGGCATCGGTTTCACGGGCCTGCAGCGGCGTGATCTGGCCTGCTGAACCAGACCGTAGACTGTGCCGACGTGCGTCCCATCGCGAAGACTCCGGCACTGGAGCGGCGGGTTCTACCCGGCGGACAGGCGCTGCGGGAGTTGAGTGGCGAACAGTGGCTCTCGAAAATGCTGGCGCTGGTGCCCGCCGAGGTCGAACGGCCCTGGGTGTGGTTGGCGCCCCATGACGGCATGGCCATGGTGGGCTGGGGCCGGACCGCACGTTTCGAGGCGAGTGGAGACACCGCGGTGAGCACCGCATGGAGTGCCTTCCGCCGTTGGACGCAGAGCGTGGGCATCGACGCGCCGGCCTTCGGCTCTTTCCCCCTCTCCCCTGCTCAGCAGGGTTTTCTGGTGGTTCCCGAGGTCATGCTCGTCCGGGAAGGACGCGGCAGGCCCACCGAGGTGATCGCGACCGCCAGCGCCGTAGAACACCTGATCCCCGGCTCAGTTGCGAAAGCCGGTGTCGCCAGTACCCGGACCCCTTCGGATCCCGGGGCAACGCCTTCTGGGGGCAGCAGTTCTCGCGACAGTACGGAGCCGAACCCTCCCATCACGCTGCAGGAGCTGAACACTGCCGACAGCCGAAATCACTGGACGCGTGCCGTCGAGGCCACCACGTCGATGCTCGGCCGACCGGACCAGCAGGTGCAGAAGGTCGTGTTGAGCCGGGCCGTCGATTTCAGCGCCAATCGTCAGGTGGACCAGCGCAGGATCGCCACGTGGCTGGCCGCCCATCACGCCGACTGCTGGGTGTTCGCCCACGAAGGGCTGGTGGGGGCCACCCCCGAACTGCTCGTCGAAATGCGCGACGGCGTCTTCCGCTGCCGCATCCTCGCCGGAACACGCACCCATGGCTGGGAGGGCGAGCTGCTCAGCGATCCCAAGGAACGCCGCGAGCATGAGCTGTCGGTGGCCTCGGTGACCAGCCGTCTGGGCCAGGCAGGTCTGACCGAGCCGCAGGTGAAGGGGCCCTTCCTGCTGGCGCTTCCCAATGTGACCCATCTGGCCACAGACATCCTGGCTCGCAGCGAGAATTCCACCTCGGCCCACATCACCGATGTGCTCTTCCCCACCGCAGCCATCTGCGGCACTCCGCGTGGGTTGGCGTTCGAGCAGATCCAGCGCGTCGAAGGCCTGGACAGGGGACGCTTCTCCGGGCCGGTGGGGTGGATCGCTCCCGATGGTTCTGGCCAGTGGGGGCTGGCGCTGCGCTGCGCGATGATCGCTCCGGGTGGACGCTCCGCACGGTTGTTCGCCGGAGCCGGGATCCTTCCCGATTCCCGCCCCGACAAGGAGTGGCACGAGACCCAGGCCAAGATGGCCCCGATGCGCGAGGCCCTGCAGCAGGGCTGAACCAGCGCAGCACCACAGCTCAGGACACAGCCAGCACCACCGATGGTCCCGACCCGGGGCAACGCCCTACCCGTGCGGAACCAGGATCAACCCAGCGGAGGCATCGCGACTTCGATGATGCTGGAACCAAGGATCGGGGTGCGAAGAACTTCGTCGAGCTGGTTACCGACCTGCACGCGCTGGTAATCGGCACCGACTGTCTGCGCCAGTGCCGCCAGATCCACCTGCTGGGGGGTGAGGAAGTAGCGGCGGAACAGGGAGACTTCGGCGCTCGCGTGCTCAAGGCCGACGAAGATCGCACCCCCGGAGTCGGCCAGCACGATGACCTGCACGTCCGGCTCGGATTCCTCAGATCCGTGCATCAGGCCGAGCCCGTCGTGGGTGGCGGTGAGGTCACCGACCACCACCCGGGCTGTGCTACCGAGTGCTGCGGCGACTCCCACTCCCGTCGCCAAGGTACCGTCGATGCCGCCGAGGCCCCGATTGGCGACCACCAGCGGGCTGCGCTCGCCGGGACGCGCACAGCGGTCGAAGGCCCGGATCGGCTCGGATGCCCCGATGACAAGGGCCGGAGCATCAGCTGTGAGATGTGCGGCCCAGATCGCGGCGCATGCCTCACCCTTGGCTCCCCCCGGGGGTTTCACGGTGACTGCGGACGACGTCCCCGCAGACGAGGTCGCCCCGCGATCCGCAGCGAGCCAGCTCGACAGCCAGTCCGATGGCGCAGTCGGCTCAACGGTCACCGGGCCGGGAACCACCTCGGCACGACCTGATGGATCGGTCCACCGTGCCCTGTCGGTGACCACCACCAGCCGCACATCCGATCGGGACAGCAACCGAGAAACAGGTCTGGACAAGGTGGGATGCCCGAACACCAGGACACCTTCAACACCCTCGGCAAGTGTTCCCGCGAGCAGGCCCTGGTAGTCGGTCAGAGCGTTGGACCCGAAACGTGCCCCCGAGGACGGCTCAGCCAACAGCGGCCACCCTCCGGCCAGAGCCGCATGCTCTGCGTGGGGCCCCGCCGCGTCACCAGCGACGACCAGGGTGTGCCCAGGCATGCTCAGCGGGACAGGTGCACGATCATGCGCTCGCCATGTGCTGGATCCCCGACGAAGAATTCGGTGAGCACCACCGGCGGCGGCCGAAGTGGAATTCGAACCACTGCCAGCCCGGGACTCACGGTCTGCAGCTGGCACACGGGCCCGGGGTGCCTCCCCCGGCTGCCATGTGCCCATGGGCACGAGGGGATCACGGAAGCAGACATTGAGATGAACCGGCCCCGGATCAGAACTCAGGGAACCCGTGCACGCAGCCAGCGCGCGGGCCACCAGACCGTCGAGCCGTTCATCGGCCGGGTATTCCGCTGGGATGTCGGCCACATCGCGCGTGATGGGCCCGAACAGACCGAGCTGTGTGGTGGTCTGATTGGCACCGGTGCCCCACAGCTCATGGGGGCGATCAGCCGTGCAGGCAACCAGCGGAACCCCGGCAGCGTCCGCCTCGCACATGGCGGGATGCAGGTTCGCCACCGCCGTGCCCGAGGTGGTGATCATCACCACCGGCCGCGGCTCGCCAGCCACCGCGGCACCCTTGGCGATCCCGAGCGCCAGGAAGCCCGCGTCGCGCTCGTCCAGCCGCACGTGCACAGTGCACCAGCCGGCCTGTTCCGCCGCGTGCAGCGCATAGCCGAGCGGAGCATCCCGGGAACCGGGCGAGTAGACGAACTCCCGCACTCCCGCCGACACGAGGGAGGAAACCAGCCGCCGTGCGACCAGTGCAGAGGGCACCTCCTTCATTCCAGCACCGCACACATCTGCTCCAGCCGATCCGCCCAGCGCCGGCACAGGTCCTCGGGAACGTCCTGCTCGATCGGCACATCCACCTCGGCGCGACGCACCTCCAGGGTGCCGTCCTCGGGCGACAAGGGGGTGCTGCTCACATCACCGCAGAACAATTCGAGAGTGGCCAGCCCGCAGGCATGGTTGAGAACGGGCAGCGCAGATGCCAGATGCGCTGCCACGCCAAGCCCCACGGAACTGTCCAGCGCCGACGAGACCACTGCGGGCAGCCCCGCTCGGTCCACCAGGTCCAGTGCTCGGCGCACGCCGCCGAGCGGCTGCGCCTTGATGATGATCACATCCGCCGCTTCAGCACGAGCAACCGCCAGCGGATCCTCAGCACGGCGAATCGACTCGTCGGCCGCGATGGGCACGACCACTGACCGGCGTACCGCGGCCAGCTCCGCCACATCGGGGCAGGGTTGCTCGGCATATTCGAGACCACCCGCAGCGGCATCGAGCTCACGGATCGCCGAGATCGCCTGCTCGACGCCCCACGCGCCGTTCGCGTCCACCCTGATGCGTCCGCTCGGCCCCAGTGCGTCGCGCACCGCCTCGACACGGGCGCAGTCGTCACGCAATTCGCTGCGTGGATCGGCCACCTTGACCTTCGCCGTGGTGCATCCCCCGCTGTCACGGACGAGCTCGGCGGCCTCCGCCGGATCGACGACGGGCACGGTGACATTGACCGGGATGCCATCCCGGTCACCCCGCGGCAGTTCCTGGGTGGCAGCCTCAAGACCTGCGCGCAGCCACTCGGAGGACTCGACGGGATCGTAGTCCCAGAACGGTGAACACTCCCCCCAGCCAGCGGCGCCGTGCACCAGCAGCCCGTCGCGCACCTCGATGCGGCGGAAGCGGTGCTTCAACCGAATGCGGTACACGAGCAGCCGATCCAACCCTGCCCTGGCAAGCGACGACGGAAGTGAAATCGCACTCAGGGCGGCCACCCCACCAGCTGGCAGAGCGTGTTCGGTTCCAGACTTCCCCGCATCCTGCACTTGCTCGTTCACCCGAACCCGCCTGTTTCCGCCCTTGTCCACATCTGCGGCCAAGGTCTGCATTCCCGCCGGCTGGCTGCTGCCGTCAATGAGGACTCAGCTCGTCCGTGCCGCACGCTTGGGTTTCGCCACAACGTCCTCGTCCCGGGCGCCCTCCCTGCCGGCATCCGAATTCACGGCAATACCCTCGGGTTGCGCACCACCGGCAACACCTTCGGGTTGCGCACCACCGGCAACACCTTCGGGTTGCCAGGGCGCAGGCACGGTGCTGAAACCGTTCATGACAGCCGACAGCCGCATCGGCCTCTCCATGCGATAGATCTCCTCGAGCATCAGTGGATGCCCATCGGAACCGCACAGCGGCACCCGCCAATTCGGATACTCATTGACGGTGCCCGGCTGGTTCTGGATGCGGGTGTCCCCCACCGCATCCACGAGCGTGGCGGTGAGCACCCGCGAGGGAGTCAAGGTGAGCATCCGGTACAGCGCCAGCACATTCTCCTCGACCGGATCGTCGAGATCGTGCTTCACCAGCCCCCTCGACTGCAGGTAGTCCCACCACCGTCCGAGCTGTTCCCCGGCGATGCGCTGCTCGTCGTCCAGGGACTCTGTGAGCAGGCCGAGCTTCGAGCGCAACTTCACGTGCTCCATCGCGAGATATCCGGCAGTGGGCGGCAGGTCATGGGTATTCACCGAAGCCAGGCAATACTCCCGCCAGTCCTCCGGCGGAATCGGATTGCCCGCGTCGTCCTCCTCGAACCACAGCACAGAGGTGCCGAGTATTCCGCGTTCGGCCAGGTACGTACGGGTCCACGGTTCGACCGTGCCGAGGTCCTCGCCGATGATCATGGCCTGCGCCCGGTAGGCCTCCAGTGCGAGGATGCCGATCTGCGCCTCATGGTTGTACCGCACATAGGTGCCCTCGCGGGGGCCCATGCCCTCCGGCACCCACCACAGCCGGAACATGCCAATGATGTGGTCGATGCGCACCCCACCGGCGTGCCTCAGCACATTGCGCACCATGGCACGGAAGGGCGCGTAACCGAGATCCTCCAGGCGGTCGGGACGCCACGGCGGCTGCCCCCAGTCCTGGCCGAGCTGGTTGTAGGCATCCGGCGGCGCGCCGACGGTCATGCCGCTGGCGTACACATCGCGCATCGCCCAGGCATCCGAGCCTGCCGGGTTCACGCCCACCGCAAGATCAGTGACGACGCCCACCGGCATCCCGGCGTCCTTGGCCGACTGCTGGGCATCGCTGGCCTGGGACGCCGCCATCCACTGCATCCATTCCTGAAAGTCGACCTCGGCCTGGTGCTCGTCACGGAAGGCATCGACCTCCGGCGAGGTCGGACGCTGGTACTCCGGTGCCCATTCGCGCCAGTCCGGGCCGAAGTACTCGCACAGCACGGCCCAGGTGGCGTGGTCGCGCAGGCTGCGTCCCTGACGGCGGCGAAAGGCATCGAAGATCATCTGGCGGGTGTCGCTGCGACCGGCAGCCCAGATGATCCGCAGTGCCTCGTGCTTGAACTTCCACACCAGATCCCGCTGGATGTTCTCCTTGCCGACGAGAACCGTGGTCAGCTCGTCGTGCAACTGGGCGATCCTGGCCCGGCTCTTCTCGTCGAGCAGGGCATACTCGATGATCGTCTCAGGGCGGATGAAGATCGGGTTGATGAACAGCCGACTGGTGGGCAGATAGGGCGAGGGCTCCATCGGGACCATCGGCTCGGCGGCGTGCATCGGGTTCACGAGCACATAACCCGCGTACTGCTGGGACGCCGACCAGGCCGCCAGTGCACCGAGGTCGACGAAATCTCCCAGCCCCCATGATCCGGCCCCCCGCACCGAGTACAGCTGCGCCGAGTAGCCCCAGATGCGCCGGTCCCCCATCGACTGGGGGAAGCCCAGAAAGGCCGGTGAGACGATGAGCGTGGCTTCGGCCTCGCGGTCATCGGAACTGGCCTGCAAACGGTGATAGCCGAGCGGGAGGTCGTCCGGCAGCCGGAAGCGGGCCTCGCCGATGAGTTCGTCGCCGATCTGGCGGGGCGGCTCGAAGTCGTCGACCTGCTGGGCGTCGAGAGTGCCGCCCTCTTCCAGGCGGATGCCCAGATGCGCCGGGTGGCCGGACTGCACGTGAAGATCGACCTCGACCCCGCTGCCTCGGCGCATCACGACCACAGACGGCAGCAGCCGACGCCAGGGCTTGTCGTGCTGGTCACGCACAGCCTGTTCGGCGGCATCATGGCTCGAGGCATCGATGCCCAAAGCGGCGAGGACGGCCACCACTGCCCTGTCATCCACCTGCACCTGGCGACCCTTCCAGTCCCAGAACTCGGTAGCGATACCGAGCATCTCGGCAAGCTGATTCAGGGCGGGGTCACTCAGGGCCATGGGACAAATCTAGGCCAATCAGAGGCCGGGCGTTTCGCGTCTCTCCTGTGGGCGGCGACGGCACCGTGGACGCCATGGATGAGCGCTGCCCTCCACGGGATCCACGGCTCGGCAGGTACCGGCGGCCCAGCCGACACGCACCCCTGGTCGAGCATCCGTGACCGGGCGTCGGCCGGAGCCGGAATCGCCCAGGACTCGGCGTTGATCGGAATCACCCGGGGTTCCCAGCTCCATGCCCGGCTCAGGGTCGGGTGGAGATCATCTGCGTCGAAGCGAGCAGATCATGCAGGGCCTGCCTGCGGCGGTTGAACAGCGGCCAGGCGCAATTGACCAGGATGAGCAGAACACCCAGGGTGCTCAGGCCTGGAATCACTGTCCACACCTGGCAGAACAGCCAGCCGGCATTGCGCAACAGGCTCTTGCCCCAGGGCAGGACGAATTTGTCCCTGCCCCGGTCCTTGGGCACGACGCGCAGACCGAGCGCCATCTGCCCCAGGGTGGCTCCCTTGTAGTGCATGAAGAGGGTCGCGTAGAGGAATTGGATCACCAGAAGCGCCGCGCTGTAGATGTACCACTGGGTGGTGATGCCATAGCGGGGATCTGCCGGGCTGACGGGGACGCTCGCGAGAGCATCAGAGCTACCCGACTCGAATGCCGACATGACATCGGACTGCCATGCCTGCATACCGGCGACGATCCCCCGGCCGAAGATCATCAGCAGAAGGGTCTGGAACAGGGTGAGGATGACGTAGTCCACCAGCAGTGCGGCGAATCGGGCCCACCAGCCGGCCAGCCGCACCCCGTCGGCCGTCCTCGGGCCGTTTGCAGGCGCGAATCCGACCTCGGTGCGATAGGGCATCGCAGGATGACGATCGGCATGGGGCTGGGCTTGCCAGGAGCCATCACCGGGCTGGCCCGGTCGACCACGTGCAGGTTCGCCGGGCTGGTTCTGGCCGGGCTGCGACTGCCCGTACCTCGGCTCCCCCTGCTGGGGTTCGCCGTAGTGGGGCACACCCGCTGGACGATGCGCCCCCTCTCGTGGACGGCCGTGGCCCTGGACGGGCTCTTGGCCCTGCGGAGCCTGTGCCCGCTCCGAGGGCGCCTGTGCACTCACCGGGGGTGGCACGCGCGTATTGCGGGTCCACTCGGCGCCGTCCCAGTAGCGCTCCAGCCGTGCATCGGCGGGATCGGGGTACCAGCCCATTGCGGGCAGCGCAGGGGCACCGGGGTTCACCGCCTGCGGCGTGCGCGTGTTGTGCGTCCACTGCGTGCCGTCCCAATAGCGTTCCCCACCTGCGTCGCGGGGATCGGGATACCAGCCCTCGGGAGGTGCACCCGCCGGGCCGCCGGTCGCCGAACTGTTCGAGCCAGAATCCGGGTTGCCTCCCGATCCAGTCTGCTCGGGCCGCCAGGAACCGCCGGGAAAGTCACTCACGATTCCTAGCATGCCATGGCGCTCCCGCTGCCCCCTGCAAGCCGGACCTCGCAGCCACCATCACCGTCGCGGCGGCAATTTCGGGGCCGATCGAGGGGCGGATTCCACGGCAGGGCCCCTGCTGTGAGTCCTCCAGCCGGTCAATCGCCCGAATCGCCTGACAGCAGCTCCGATGCGTCGCTTTCCGCTGAATCCGATCTGATGACACGCGCATGCGGATTCATGGGGCGGCCGGCGCCGCGTCTGCCATCCGATCCACTGTCAGGTGCCCCGCATCGCTCGGAGTAAAGTTCAACGACCCGTGGAACAGGAACGAGAAACTGTGAGTGAACCCGTACCACACGACGACGCAGCTGCTCTGCGTCATGAGATAGCCCTCGAACAGCGTCATGTCGACCACGTCTACGAACGCCTTGACGACGCCGCCGTCGAAGCCCGCAATGTGGAGGCCGAGAGCCGCGCCCGCTTCACCAGCGACCGATCGGACTGGTTGCGCGAGGAGAGCGGCACTGCCCTGTTCGAGCGCGATGCCTTCGCCTATCAGGCGGCGAAGCGGCTCGCCATCCTCGACGAGGAGCACGAGGGATTGGTCTTCGGCCGTCTCGATCTCGGAGCAGACCAGGAGACCCGCTACATAGGCCGGCTCGGCGTGCGCGACGAGGACTACGAACCCCTGGTGATCGACTGGCGTGCCCCTGCAGCGGAGCCCTTCTACCGCGCAACACCGAGCAATCCGATGGGAGTCGTGCGGCGCCGAGTGCTGCGCTGCCATGACGACAAGGTGATCGGCCTGGAGGACGATCTTCTTGACACCGATGCCGACACCGATCTCACGATCATCGGCGAGGGCGCGCTGATGGCTGCGCTGAGCAGGGCGCGCGGAGCGCACATGCGCAGCATCGTGGCCACCATCCAGGCCGAGCAGGACGAGGCCATCAGGGCTCCCTACCAGGGCATCACCACCATCGCCGGCGGCCCGGGCACCGGCAAGACCGTGGTGGCGCTGCATCGTGCCGCCTATCTGCTCTACACGCACCGCAAGCGCCTGGAGCGCGGCGGAGTGTTCATCGTGGGGCCCTCCGACCTGTTCATGAACTACATCGAGAGGGTGCTGCCCGGTCTCGGTGAGGATGCCGTGACGCTGCGCTCGGTCGGCCGGGTCGCCGACGACGCACTGGGTTTCGGCTCTGACCGCGAGGACAATGCCCGGGCGGCGATGCTCAAGGGATCGCTGAAGATGCTGAAGGTGTTGCGCCGGCTGGTGAACGAACCGGTTGTCGCCGAACCTGCGCAATTGCTGAGGGTGAGCTTCAAGGGCGAGATCCTGCACGTCGACGCGAAGACCCTGGCCGGGCTGCGCTCCCAGGTGCTCGCCTCCCGCAAGGTGAATCAGGCTCGCTCGATTGCCGAGAAGGCGGTGCTCGACTCGCTGTACGCCACGCTGCCGGCCATGCTCGCCGACGGTGACCGCGAGGATTTCGACGACCAGATCACCTCCCAGGCCAGCTGGCGGATGTTCATGAACGCCTGGTGGCCCACACTGTCCGCCGAACAGACCCTGGCGCGGCTGGCCCAGCCGGCGGTGCTGTCGAAGGTGGCCAGGGATGTCCTCGATGACACCCAGCAGCAGGTGCTGCTGAACTCGCTGGCGCATGCCGACGGATACATCCCCGCTGCCGGGCGTCCGCGTCCGGACTGGAGCGTCAGCGACATCGCGCTTCTCGACGAGCTGGCCGAGATCCTCGGGCCCGCACCGGTCCCCGCGGACGAGGAACCCGAACTGTTCGTGAACTCGAATGTGCAGGAACTGGTCACCACGGCAGATCTGCTCAGCGACCGCCGTGAAGCTGCCGAGGACACCCACGCCTACTACTCGCACGTGCTCGTGGACGAGGCCCAGGACATCACGCCCATGCAGTGGCGGATGATCCGGCGACGCGGCCCGCAGGCCAGTTGGACGATCGTCGGGGACCCGGCGCAGAGCTCCTACCCCGACGCCGCCCAGACCGAGCGCGCGCTGCACGACCTGGCCGGGCGGGCACCGCAGCGCACCTTCCGGCTCGCCACCAACTACCGCTCCCCCGCCGAGGTGATGGACCTTGCCGGGCGCTACATCAAGGCCCATCTGCCCGACGCCGACCTGCCGAATGCGGTGCGCAGTACCGGCATCGAACCGGAGCTGCTCAGCACCTCCGAGGCGGAGCTGGCATCGCGGGTGCGCCAGCTGGTGGCACGGCTGGAGGGCCAGGTGGAGGGAACGATCGGCGTCATCGTGCCGCCGAGCAGGATGCCGGCGATCCACGCCCTGGATCTCGGCACCGGTTCCGGACGGGTTTCAGTGATCAGCCCCCTGCAGGCCAAGGGCCTGGAGTACGACGCCGTGCTGGTCATCAGCCCCGATGACATCGTCGCCGAGACACCGGGCGGCCCGCGGGTGCTCTATGTGGCGCTGACCCGCCCCACCCAGCTTCTGGTCACACTCGATGTCGCTGACGCAGGGATCAGCGAATCCACCACGGGTGAGCCCAACGTCAACGAGCCGGGGCAAGCAACCTGGAGAGAATCTCTCGGGTGGCCACCGACCGGTTCTGCGTGAAGAAGTGCAGCCCTGGTGCGCCCAGATCGAGCAGCGAGCAGCCCAGCTCGGCGCAGATGTCGGCGCCGGTGGCGCGCACCTGGTCCGGGTCGCCCGCCACGGCGAGCAGCCGTTCGCGCATCGGTTCGGGAATCGGTGCGCCGGACAGCTCGGCGAACTTGTCGAGCTGACGGATGGTGGTGACCGGCATCATCCCGGCCAGCACCGGCAGCATGCAGCCGGCCTCGCGCATCCGTGCCAACAAGGAGCGGTAACCGTCCGGGCGGAAGAACAGCTGGGTGACGGCGAATTCGGCCCCAGCCGCCTGCTTGGCCAGCAGCGCCGCGACATCGTCCTCAGGAGTGGAGCCGGGATGGATGTCGGGGAAGGCCGCCACGCCCACGCAGAATTTACCGCGCGCCTTGACCAGCTGCACCAACTCGGTGGCATTGCGCAGGCCCTGCGGATGCGGCTCCCAGGGCACCAACGGCCCGCCCGGCATGTCACCGCGGATCGCGAGGATGTGATCCACCCCCATCTCCCCGTAGGCGTCGACCACTTGTTCGAGCTGCGCGGTGCTCTGGGCGGTGCAGGTGAGGTGCCCGACAACCCGCAGTTCGGTGGATGCGACGATGTCGCGCACCGCGTTCAGCGTCCTGTCGCGCTTGGAGCCATTGGCGCCATAGGTCACCGACACGAAGTCGGGACGCATCGGCTCGAGCTGCTCGATGGAGCGGTGCAGGGCCTCGGCGGCCGCGTCGTCACGGGGCGGGAAGAATTCGACGCTGAAGGTCGGACGCTCCGCATGGGCGATCAATTGCGCGAAGTTCTCCTCGGGTCGTGAGCCGTTGCGGCACTCAGGGGCCATCGCGCTGGGGGGAAAGCTGGTCTGCACGGGCATCAGGGTATATCGGCCACGCCACTAGGCTTCTCAGTGTGTCCAGGACCCACCTGTCTTTCGAGTTCTCCTGCAAGGACCCGGCAGGGCCGCAATTCCGGGCTGCCGTCGGTGAACATCTCGGCGTCTTCCTCGACCGGAAACAGGCGCAGCTGACAGAGGTGTCGCCGCTTCTCACGCCCTTGTGCGAAGTGGCCCGAGAGTTCACCGCCACAGGCAAACGACTGCGTCCGGCTTTCGGCTACTGGGGATTCACCGCAGTGGCCGACCAGCCCGGTGATCCCGGCGTGCTTCTCACTGCGCTGGCCGGTTTCGAGCTGCTGCACGCCTCGGCGCTGGTGCACGACGATGTCATCGACGACTCCGACCTGCGCCGCGGACAGCCGGCAGTGCACCGCAGGCTGGCGCAATGGCACCGTGCGCACCACGGCAGCGGTGATGCGGACGCCTTCGGCCGGGCCGGCGCGATCCTGCTGGGCGACTTGATGATGGCCTGGTCGGTCGAGATCACCGAGGGCAGCGGGCTGGAACCCGAACTGCTCGCCCGCGGCCGATCGGTGCTGGACGCCGTGCGCACCGAGGTGAACGCCGGGCAGTTCCTCGACATGTCCGCCGAGGCCGAGCTGACCGCCCAGCAGGATCCGATCGCGGTGGCCGAAAAGGTCGTGGAGTACAAGACCGCCCGGTACACGGTGATCCGGCCGCTGCAGTACGGCGCCGCCCTGGCAGGCGCCGATCCGGCCCTGCTGTCCACATTGGCCGCCATCGGCAGCCCACTCGGACGCGCCTTCCAGCTGCGCGACGACCTGCTCGGCGTCTTCGGTGACGAGCAGCTCACCGGCAAGCCGGCCGGGGACGATCTGCGCGAGAACAAGCGCACGGTGCTGGTGGCCGAGGGTCTGGCACGCAGCTCCGAGCTGGCTGGGTTCCTGGGCCGTCCGCTGGGCGAGAACGAGCTCGCGCATGCGCGCGCACTGCTGATCGACACAGGAGCGGTGCAGGCAGTGGAGCAGCGCATCGACACCGACGCCGCGAAGTGCCGAGAACTCGTGGCCGAGCTCGAGATCACCGAGGAAGGACACACCGCCCTGACAAGACTGGTTGAGGCATGTGTCAGCCGCGACAGCTGATCTGACGACTCACTGTCCGCAGCCGCGTCTGACATGGCTGCGTGGGACACCTGCCAACCCGAGCAGTGATGTCTAGACTGTCCATGGGCTGACGCGGCCTACCTTCCCCGACCGTGTTTTTGGAGCATGACTTTGACCGGATCCAGCGCGAGCGACCCATTGGTCGGCTCCGTGCTGGCCGGGCGCTATGAGATCGTGACCCGCTTGGCGCGTGGGGGCATGGCCACCGTCTATCGCGCCCATGATCGCCGGCTCGACCGTGTCGTCGCGGTCAAGGTGATGCACGACAATCTCGGCGATGACACCGATTTCGCCGACCGCTTCGACCGGGAGGCCCGTGCCGCCGCCAGGCTTTCCGACCCGCATGTGGTGAGCGTCTTCGACCAGGGCCAGGACCGCGGGCGGCCCTACATCGTCATGGAATTCGTGCAAGGTTGCACGCTGCGCAATCTCATCACCCGCGAGGCACCCTTCGATCCGGCCCGGGCGCTGTCACTCATCGAGCCCGTCGCAGCGGCACTGGCCGCCGCCCACGAATCAGGCCTGGTGCACCGCGATGTGAAGCCCGAGAACGTGCTCATCAGCGGAAAGGGCCACATCAAGGTCGCCGACTTCGGGCTGGCACGGGCTGTGACATCTCAGACCATCACCGCTCCGAGAGGCCTGGTGATCGGGACGGTGAGCTACATGCCGCCCGAGGTGGTCACCACCGGCAGCGCCGACAAGCGCTCCGACGTCTACTCCACCGGCATCATGCTCTACGAGATGCTCACCGGCGAGAAGCCGCACACCGGCAGCTCCCCCATTCAGGTGGCCTATGCGCACGTCAACAAGTCGGTGCCGCCACCCTCGCAGACGTTGCGAGACCATCACCACGCGCCGCTGCCCGACTATCTGGATGCACTGGTGGTGTCCTGCACCCGGCGGGACAGCGGCATGCGTCCCCGCGACGGGCGGGAACTGCTCGCCAGAGTCCGCAGGGCACGCGCCGCCGTGCTCGCAGATGTGGACAGCGACGAGGCCATCTGCGCGATCATGAACCCGGCCGCCTTCCGGGTCGGTCGGTCCTGGCCAGGCCAGGTGGCCACGGGCGCACCTGCACAGATTCGCACTGCGGATCACACCGTGGCCCAGCAGAATGCAGCCCGCATTCCCGGCGCGGCACAGGCACCGACCAGTTCTGTGGCCACCTCTGGCTCCGGACGACGCGCCCCGGGACAACCGATCGTCACGGCCAGCACCTCGCAGCCGGCCGGGACGTCCTCACGAGGTCCTGTCAATCCTCACCCGGGGCATTCGCGGAGTTCGCATGCCATGCCCTCCTCGAGACGGGCGTCCTCACCGGCACGAATGGAGCGACGCACTTCCGAGCCGGTGCGACCCTCCAGCAGCCGCTGGACCCAGGTGAGCGGCTCAGCGCGTCCCCGCACGCCGGTGAGCCCGGTGGACATGGGCATCGCGCGGCCACCTCGCCCCCCTGCCCGGCCGCGGCCGCAGAGCCAGCGGACTCCGCGCTTCCCCGACATCGCCCATGACAGGGTGCACCGACGACGCCGCGGTGTGGTCGGAATTCTTCTGGTCCTCGTGCTCGCGGTCGCCGTCGGGCTCGGTTCCTGGTGGTTGGCCGTCGGCCGCTTCGTGAGCGCACCGGCGGTCATCGGCCTCAGCGAGCCACAGGCCGTGGCCGCCGCACACGCCGCAGGACTGCAGATCAACTTCACTGAGCGTCCCGACGAGCAGGTGCCCTCCGGCACCATCATCACCACTGATCCGGCGGCGGGCAGCCGCCTGCCGCGCAACTCCCAGGTGCATGCCGCGCTGTCCACCGGGCCGCAGACCTACCCGATGCCTTCGGTCGTGGGCCTCGACAAGGACGCCGCTGCCGATGCTCTGGAGGCTTCGAATCTGCAGCTGGGCGGCGTCGACGAGCAATACGACGCCACGCATCCGCAAGGCACGGTCATCGCCGCCAGTGCCACCACGGGAACCCAGGTACCCGGCACCCAGGGCGTCACGCTCACTGTCTCCAAGGGCCCAGCCCCTGTACAGGTCACAGATTTCACCGGCAAGTCCGTCTCCAGCGCACAGGCCGCGCTGACGCAGACTGGGCTGTCGGTGAGCATCACCCAGCAGAACTCCGACACGGTCGCCTCGGGCCAGGTCATATCGCAGAACCCGGCCGGCGGGCAGCTGCCACCGGGCAGCACGGTGACGTTCGTGGTCTCGTCGGGTCCGCAGCAGGTGGCCGTCCCCGATGTGAGAGCCCGGACCACCGACGATGCCACGAAGGTGCTCCAGGATGCCGGATTCACGGTGCAGGTGACCATGGTGGACCCCAACTCGCCGATTCACCTGAACCGGGTGCAGCGCTCTGACCCGGCCCAGGGCACCGCTGCAGCCAAGGGCACAACCGTGGGCATCTACATCATCTGAGGGCGCCGACGACGCGGGACGCGACTGTCGGCGGCACCCTGCTGTACGCCGTATCCGGGCGCACCCTCGCCGACGGGCGAGCGAGGCTCAGCTGATCCGGCGCCACCCGTCCGAGGATCACAACTCGATGTCCGGCGTCCACGGCCTGGGGTCGCGCACCGTGACGAAGGAGCTCTTGGTGAGCCGTTGCAGGTGACCGGCGATCATCGAGAAACCACGGTCGTTGAGCAGGCCGTCGTGAATCGGCATCATCTGCTGGGCGCCGACTGCCCGCACGAAGTCGATGGTCTCACCGACCTTCTCCCAGGGCGCCATCATCGGTACGCAGAGCACATCCACACCGTCCGGAGTGGCCTCCAGGGAATCGCCCGGGTGGAAAACGGTGGGCTCGTCGGGGGCGCTGATCACCAGGCCCACATTGTCGACTCTCGGGATGTCGGGGTGGATCACCGCATGGCGCCCGCCAACCGTCCAGATGCGCTGATCCTTCACCGGAATCGTCTCGTCGATCTTCATCGGGCGCGCGCCCGGGATGTCCACCATGGTGGACACCGAGGGTTCGATGTAGAACGGCAGGCCCGGGTGCGAGCGCACGAATCCTGGCAATGCCTCGGGATCGGCGTGGTCGGGGTGCTGGTGGGTGATGAACACGGCGTCGAGGCCTTCAAGACCCTGCCAACCGCTGGAGAAGCAGCCGGGGTCAATCAGCACGCGGGCGCCCCCGGTCTCGATGAGAACACATGAATGGCCCAGATGAGTGATCTTCATGGCCTCACTATGCCCTTGGCGTCAACAGGCGCGACCAGCCGTAGTGATTCGCGCCTCGCCCTCGCAGGAAGCCTTCTGGCAGGACAACGGTGCTGGCGAGCTCGATGTGCCCCGGATGCCCACCCTCAGCAGGGGCGTACACCACCGCGACTATTAGAGTATTTACTCTAATAACTGTTATCCTCGCTGCATGCCCGACCCAACTCGTGTCCCGCAGAGGGCCGCAACGCGGCGCGAAACGATCCTGCGGACAGCCAGACAGTTGTTCTCCGCACACGGCATCGGCCCCGTGACGACCAACCAGATTGCCCGGGAGGCCGGCATCAGCCCGGGCAATCTGTACTACTGGTTCGGCTCGAAGGAAGAAATCGTGCGGAACCTGTTCTCCGACTGGAGCGCACGGATGCAGCCGCCCGACGATCCCACACAGAATCCGCAGGATGCTCTGCAGATGCTCTGGCAGCGCGTCACCGAACAGCCGCAACCCGATGAGGACTACGCCTTCTTCCTGCGCGAACTGTTCGTGCTCCTGCACACTGATCCCCTGCTCGCGGAGAGCTATCGCGCCGGCTACGCGACTCGCCTGGACCACTTCGTCGCTCTCGTGGAAAGGCTCGCCGAGGCCGGCCTGTTAAGGACACCCGAACCACCGACCACGGTGCGGGACATAGTGGGCCTGCTGTGGTTGGTGAGCGAGACCGCGCTTCCGTTCGCGGAGGCGGTCCATGACCAGCGCGTTGACGCGCGCCGGTACGGGCGCGCCGTGATGCAACCGCTGCTCACGACGGCCGGACGCGAGCTGCTCGGTGTGGATGAGCCCGTCAAGGACCTGCCGTGATCGAGCCGGCCGGGCATCGCCCGGACCCACCCGACGATCGCCTCCAGGACGACGGCGGTGACACCACATCCCATGGCATGGCTCGCAGACTGTCGAGACGCAGGATGCTGAAGTCGGCCGGGATCGGCGCCGCCGCGGTTCTGCTCGGCTCCGCGGCAGCGACGGGTGTCCGGGCCCAGACCAATGGTGTGTGGGTCCGCGAGCACGGTGATGCCTATGCGCTGTGGCGCGATTGGCAGGCGGCGCCCGGGCTGGAGAAACTCGTTGCGGCCGGTTCACTGGCGGCCAATCCCCACAACATCCAGCCGTGGTCGTTCGCCCTCGGCGCGAACAGCATCGAGGTCTACTCGGACCCCGCGCGCGCCATGCCGGTGAGCGACTCGTCAGGGCGCGAGCGGATCGCCGGGTGCGGGTGCGCCATCGAGAATCTCGTTGTCGCAGCGCGCTCGGAGGATCTGGACGCAGCCGTCACAGCGTGGCCAGACACCGATCCGGAGCACATTGCACACATCGATCTGGCACCCGGCGGACCGGCCACAGCGCGGGAGCAGGAACTCGCCTCGGCCATTGCAGGCAGGCACACCAATCGCGGACCGTTCAGCAGACGACCCGTGACGTCCGATGTTCTCGAATCGCTCGCCGCCGACGCGCCGGCTGGGGCTGAGTTGGCATGGGTCACCGATCCTGGCAGGATCTCCGCACTCGGAGATCTCTACGTGGCGGCCACCCGGTCCATCACCGAGGACGAGCAGATGTCCACCGAGGCCTTCTCCTGGTTCCGCAACGATCTCGCCGATGTCGAACGTCACCGCGACGGCCTGACCCTCAACTGTCAAGGCCTCGACGGCTTCACCCTCGCCATGGCGAAGATCCTGCCGGCACAGTCGCGCCGCTTCGGTGACGCGTTCTGGCTGCGCACCACTCGCGACACCCACACGGCCACGGCCAGTGCCTATGGCATCGTCCGCGTCAGCGACGTCGAGGACGCCCATGATCGGCTCGCGGGTGGGCGTCTCCTGGAGCACGTACATCTGGCCGCCACCGCCGCAGGGCTCGCCGTGCAGCACATGAACCAGGTCGGCGAGCGGATCACTCGCGAGGCGGCGCTGCGTGCCACTGATCGATTCGGCGCCGGGTGGGCTGACGCAACGGGCATTGCCCCAGGTCAAAGTCTGCTCGGATTCCGAATCGGCTATCCCGGACGCGTGGCCGGGCCGAGTCCCCGACGTCCTGTGAGTGATGTCCTCGTGACACGCTGAGCACGACGTGCGCCGTCGAATGCACGCAGTGCCGCCCGTTGGATTGCGTCCGTGGATCGTCTGGGCGTGATCTCGGCGCCGGTACAGGGCATGGGACTTTCCCGCACCATGTCGCGAACATTTCGGACCCCTCTGCGCGTCGCTGACGAGAGGGAACTAGCATCGCTGACATCCACACGGGCGCCCCACTGCGGGGGCTGAGATCAGACCGACCTGTCTGAGCACC
Source organism: Propionibacterium sp. (assembly GCF_047719395.1). Taxonomy (NCBI): domain Bacteria; kingdom Bacillati; phylum Actinomycetota; class Actinomycetes; order Propionibacteriales; family Propionibacteriaceae; genus Propionibacterium; species Propionibacterium sp. The sequence continues at coordinate 8,468 of NZ_JBDNTB010000022.1, read as the reverse complement.
GTCGAACCTGTCCGGGTCATGCCGGCGAAGGAAGAAGGATTCATGCCAGTAAACCCGCACGGTGCCAGCACACCATCGCACGACACCGACCTCCCGCAGCAGGAGGCCAGCACCGAGAAGCAGAACCGGGAGACCGCAGCAGGATCGGCTCAACGAGATCGGGTTCACCTTCGCCGCACCACGCAGCTTCCCTTCACGAACGCGCACGGCAGCTATCTGCTCGACGTTCCGTTCACCGAGATCCCCCTGACCGCCGTCCCTGGTGCAACCCCCTATGAGCCCTTCGTGGACTACTGCACCGAGGGCCCTGCCCATCCCACCGACATCGGCCTTCCGCCCCTGCGCGCCCAGTGGATCGCTGACCGACACGACACCCAGGAGTACGCCTCGGAGACCGCCGATCCCGGTGTTGACAAGGCACGATCTGGGCAGCGTAGAGGTGCTGACCGCGGCTGGCGCGGCCAACAGCGCCACCCTCGTCGGGCGTCCTCCGGCGCCTGCCCGACCCAGCGCCGGTACGCGCGCCAGGGCATCGTCACTCCTGAGATGGCCTTCGCAGCCGAACGAGAGCACTGCTCCGCCCAGCTGGTGCGAGACGAGCTCGCAGCCGGACGCGCAGTGATACCGCTCAACATCAACCATCCCGAGGCCGAGCCGATGATCATCGGCGAACGCTTCCTGGTGAAGATCAACGCCAACCTCGGCAACTCCCAGGTCAGCTCCTCGATCGGCGAAGAGGTGGAGAAACTGAGCTGGGCCACGAAGTGGGGCGCCGACACGGTGATGGATCTGTCGACCGGTGACGACATCCACACCACCCGCGAGTGGATCCTGCGCAACTCCCCCGTACCGATCGGAACGGTGCCGCTCTACCAGGCCCTCGAAGAGGTGGGCCAGGACGCCTCCGAGCTCTCCTGGGAGCTGTTCCGCGACACCGTCGTCGAGCAGTGCGAACAGGGCGTGGACTACATGACCATCCATGCCGGCGTCCGGCTCGGACATGTGCCGCTCACCGCGGATCGGCTCACCGGAATCGTCTCGCGTGGCGGTTCGATCATGGCCTCGTGGTGCCTCGCCCACCACGAGGAGAACTTCCTGTACACGCATTTCGACGAGCTGTGCGAGATCCTGCACAACTACGACGTGTGCTTCTCCCTCGGCGACGGCCTGCGTCCCGGCTGCCTGGCCGATGCCAATGACCAGGCCCAGTTCGCAGAGCTGCTCACCCTGGCCGAACTCACCGAAAAGGCCTGGGCACACGACTGCCAGGTGATGATCGAAGGCCCGGGCCACATTCCCTTCGACACCGTGAAGGCGAACGTCGAGCTGGAGAAGTCGCTGTGCAAAGGGGCGCCGTTCTACACACTCGGGCCGCTCGCCATGGACGCAGCGCCTGGCTACGACCACATCACCAGCGCCATCGGAGCCACCGAGGCAGCCCGGTACGGCACCGCGATGCTGTGCTATGTCACCCCGAAAGAGCATCTGGGCCTGCCCAACCGCGACGACGTGAAGACCGGCGTGATCACCTACAAGATCGCGGCCCACGCCGCAGACATCGCCAAGCACCATGCCGGTGCGCGCGAACGCGACGACGCCATCTCCAGGGCTCGTTTCGAGTTCCGCTGGATGGACCAGTTCAATCTGTCGCTCGACCCGGACACCGCGCTGGCGCTGCACGACGAGGACCAGCCCGCCGAGCCGGCCAAGCTCGCGCACTTCTGCGCGATGTGCGGCCCGAAATTCTGCGCCATGGCGATCTCGCAGAACATCAGGGACCGTTTCGGAGACCGCGACGCCCAGCAGGCCATCGTCACCGGGATGTCAGCGATGAGCATCCTGTTCAAGCAGTCCGGCGGATCGGTCTACCTGCCCGCCAGGTGACTGCGCTCACCACCTGATGGACTGCGATGCTGTCGCGTACACGACACAAGAGTGCAGTCCATCAGGGTTGAGGACGGACCAGCCGGACCTCACTCGTTCCAGTCGGGAGCCGGTGACTCGGTGGCGTACTTGCCGCGGTAGCGGTTCAGGCGCTCGGCGATCATGAAGGCCAGCTCGAGGCTCTGGTTGCGGTTGAGCCGGGGATCGCAGGTGGTCTCGTAACGGCTCGCCAGATCGGTCTCGCTGAGCTGGAAGGCCCCGCCGAGGCACTCGGTGACATCGTCGCCGGTGAGCTCGATGTGCACCCCGCCCGGCCAGGTGCCGAGCTGCTCGTGCACATCGAAGAAGCCGTTGAGCTCCTCCACCACGGCCGCGTACTCGCGGGTCTTGAAACCCTTGGAGGTCTCGAAGGTGTTGCCGTGCATGGGATCGCACACCCAGGCGACCTTGCGGCCGGAGGCCTCGACCTCTTCGATGATCGGCGGCAGCTTCTCGCGCACATTCGAGGCACCCATCCGGGTGATGAAGGTGATCCTGCCCGGAACCCGGGTCGGGTCGAGCCGGTCGGCGATCTCCAGAGCGTCGGCACCGGTGGTGGTCGGCCCGAGCTTGACGCCCAGCGGATTGCGCACGGTACGCAGCAGTTCCACCTGCGCCCCACCGGGCTGGCGGGTGCGCTCACCGATCCAGACCATGTGCGCCGAGGTGTCGTAGGGCGCCTGACTACGCGAATCGATGCGGGTGAGGGCGTACTCGTAGTCCAGCAGCAGCGCCTCGTGGGAGGCGTAGAAGTCGACTGTGCGCATCGTCTCGCCACCAACTCCGCAGGCCTCCATGAAGCCCAGCGCGCGCTCGATCTCGCCGGCCATCTGCTCGTAGCGCTTCTCCACGTGGGTGTCGCGCACGAAGCTTGCGTTCCAGGCGTGCAGCTGGCGCAGATCGGCAAAGCCGCCCTTGACGAAGGCACGCACCAGATTCAGCGTCGACGCCGAGGCGTTGTACATCCTCACCAGCCGCTCGGGATCGCAGCGGCGTGCGTCCTCGGTGAACTCGAAGCCGTTCACCGCATCGCCGCGGTAGGCGGGGTAGGTGATGCCATCGCGAGTTTCGGTGTCCTTGGACCGTGGCTTGGCGTACTGCCCGGCGATCCGGCCGATCTTCACGACCGGCACCTGCGCGGCATAGGTGAGCACGACGCTCATCGCCAGCAGCACGCGCAGTTTGGCCTTGATTGAATTGGCACGTACGCCATCGAAGGTTTCGGCGCAGTCACCGCCCTGCAGGATGAAGGCCCGGCCATTGGCCACCTGGGCGATCTTGGTACGCAACTCGTCGCATTCACCTGCGAAGACCAGCGGGGGAAGGGCCCGCAACCTGTCGATGACATGCTGCCTGGCAACCGGGTCTTCATAAGTTGGCTGCTGAACCTGGGGCAGGGCACGCAGGGTCGACAACGAGGGGATCAGTTCAGACACGCGCTCTAGGCTAGTGTCCCGGCGAGCGCCTCCAAAAACAGCGTGCTGCGCCGTGGGATGAATGCGCTCCCACACCGCTTCCGGTTGCGCGTGGACAGGTCCGCAGGACAACCACCCGAGACCGATCAGTCCCGACGGGCCTTCGATTCCCGCACGGCATTCCTGGCGGCGTGCGCGCGGGCCTCCTGCCGGGCGTGCTCGAGATCGCGCTCGTCCTGGACGCGCATCCGTTCACGCAACTCCGCCTCGCGGCGGCGTTCCTCATCCTGCGTCGGAAAGGCCCGCGCCTGCGCCCGGCGGTGCGCGCGGCGTTCCTCGGCAAGCCTCTCCCTCGCCTGTCCAGGCGTGTCGTCCTGGTAGAGCTGCCCGGACAGCTCGGCGATGGCCGCCATGATCTCGTCGGTGCATCCGCGCAGCAGCACACCGTCGAGCACATCACTCGCCGCAGGAGTGGTCCAGTAGCGGCTGAAATCCAGTGGTTCGCCGATACGCAGTGTGGGACCCAGAAGCGCAGAGACGGCATCGCCGACAGGGCCGGTGAGGGGCGGGGGCACGATATCGACCGGCAGCACCGGCACCCGTGAGGTGAGCGCCAGCCATGCCACGTCGGGAGCACCCCGGTGCAGATTGCCATCGGGACTGCGGCCCCCCTCGGGCTGGATCATCACGAGCTCGCCGTCGGCGAGTACCGCCGAGGCATCGCGTATTTCCTCATCATGGCTGTCAATCAGGACGCGATGACGGGCAAGACGGGGCACTCGGGTCACAGCAAGCGAGACAGGACGATCAAGACTGCCGAACAGCCTGGTGACGTCGCCTGCCCACAGATCATTCGCCGCCAGAATGGCGGCGCCCTCGGGAAGGAACTCGGCACCCTCGACATCCACCTGGAGGGCGTCCCGCCCGCGTGACCACAATCGCCTGACGCGCCGGTGCGACGACGCCACCTTGCCCGACGGCGAGACCGGACCAGATGCGGACGGCTCGGCGTTCGCGCCGTCCCCGGCATGTGATGAGTCACTCATCAAGCCTCCTCGATGTGCAGTTCGGCGTCGGTGGGCGGCTGCTCGACGCCGATCAGCGGCGTGGCCTTCAGATAGCTCGCCAGATCGGCGCCCTGCAGATTGCCGCGCTTCACCCGGGTGGCATAGACATCGACATATTCCTGCCCGGTGAGCTGCTGTATGCGAGCCATCACATCATTGGTGACCCAGCGCAGCACCTTGGTGCTGTCGGCCTGGCCCCGCCACGCGGAATAGTCGACCGGCTCACCGATCACGATGCGGGCATCGTGCATGGTCAGCAGTCCGAACCGGCCCCGGACCAGTTGGGTGTTGACCATGCCCACGGGCACCACGGGAACGTCGTACTCCAGGGCGAGCCGGGCCACCCCGGTGTGCCCCCGGTACATCCGGCCGTCCGGGGAGCGGGTTCCCTCGGGAAAGATGCCGATCAGCTGGCCCTTGGCGAGCACATCGCCGACCGGGACCAAGGCATCGGCGCTCGCACGGCCTCCCGAACGGTCCATCGGGACCATGCCAACCTTCTTCAGGAAACCGGCCACGATGCGGCGCCACGGCGTGCGTCCCTCGAACAGTTCCTTCTTGGCCGGGTAGATCATCCGGCGGCGGATCAGGGTCGGGAGGGTGAAGGTGTCACCGGCGTCCAAATGATTGGCGGCCAGAACTGCCGCGCCAGTACTGGGGATGTTGTCCTGATCCTCCAGCGAGGGGTGCAGCAGGAGCTGCACGCCTGGCCTGAACAGACCGACCTTGAACAGCCAGTACCACATTCCGCCTCCTCGGACCCTGCAACCATAGAGCCCGCACGGGCTCGTCAACCCTGGAGTCCCCGGGTACCACCACCGCCAGCAGGCCGACCGGGGATGACCCGGCCGGCGCGACCTCAGTCAACGATCTCGACAGAGTTGATGACGACGTCTTCCCTGGGACGATCGGCACGATCGGTGTCCACCGAACCGATCTCGGCGACGACCTGCTGGGAGGCCTCATCGGCCACCTCGCCAAAGATCGTGTGGCGGTGGTTGAGATGGGGGGCGGGTGCCAGGGTGATGAAGAACTGCGAACCATTGGTTCCAGGACCGGCATTGGCCATGGCCAGCAGGTAGGGCTTGCCGAAGTTGAGATCGGGGTGGAACTCGTCGGCGAAGACGTAGCCGGGGCCACCACGCCCGGTTCCGGTGGGGTCACCGCCCTGGATCATGAAGCCGTCGATGATGCGGTGGAAGATCACGCCGTCGTAGAAGGGATCGGTGGAACGCTTGCCGGAATTCATGTCCAGGTATTCGCGCTTGCCGGTGGCCAGTTCGGTGAAGTTCTCCACTGTCTTGGGGGCGAAATCGGCGAACAGGTCGAGCACGATGTCACCGTGGTTGGTGTGCAGGATGGCTTGGGTCACGGATGATCCTCTCCCGGCGCGTGGCCGTGACAGTCGATGGATGCTTCCCATCTTTGCAGACCCCGCCGACACAGCGATCCGGGAATTGCCGTGGGTTGGTGTACGGCAGCGCTCGCCCTGCGCGAAGCGCCACCCTTGACCACCTGCGCGAAGCGCCACCCCTCACCACGCGCGCGAAGCCGCGGGTGATGAGCACGCCGATAGGGTCCGAGCATGGACGTCTCGAATCTGCTGGCGCTGCGCCCAGGCCGGATTGAAGGCTGGCAGTACTCCCGCAAGGTCTATTGGCTGGGCCAGTTGCAGGTCCCCAGTGGCCGGCTGCGGGCATGCGACCCCTTCGCGAACCTTGACGACGGACTGGTCTTCCCCATCCCCCCAGGCCGGTACCCGGTCTATGTCACGGTCGCGGATGTCAGCGACGCGCAGAATGGCAGTCAGCTGCGCGAGAGCTATCTGAGCCTGGTGCTCGCCGATGGTCAGCCCGCACGGCTGGGAACCCTGATTCCGGAGAACGCCGCCCCGCCCGCAGGTCCGCCGTCAGACAACGACGACTTCTACGGGGTACCGGTGTACGCCGGCACTGTGGGCTTCACCGATGCCGATGCCGTGGCACGGTGCATGCCAGAGGGCGACTGGTACGAGCAGTTCTTCGACAATGGCGAAGACGACTCCTGGTTCGCGTTGATGGATTCTCCACAACACCACATCGAGAACTGCGCCAACATTGTGCTGCCCAATGCCACCGCCGGGGAGAATGTCGTGCTCTGTCACTCCGGCTGGGGCGACGGCTTCTACCCCGTCATCGCCAGCTACGACGGCGCCGGGAAGCTGCTGGCAGTGCACATCGACCTGCTGGTGGAGGAAGCCGAGGGCGCTCCGGCGGGAGGGCCCGGATCGGCGACACCCGGCGCAGCGGCCACCAGCTCTCAGCCTTCGAGCCCTGGGACATCCAGGGCCTCCGCCCCTGAATCGGCCGGGGTGGACGATGCGACCGACACCCAGAAGCGTCCCGGATTCTGGCGACGGCTGTTCGGCTTCGATGACTGAACCAGAGCTCCCCCTCGACCCGCCGACCACAGGGGTGCCGGCCTCGGGGCTTGCACACCCCTGTCCCCGACACCAACTGTCCAGCCGCACCCGGCTGTCCCAGCGCATCCCTGCTCAGCGCATCGCAGGTATTCTTGGAGGTCGCCCGCCAGGCCACGTGGACGCGGCATCAGCCGGGTAGCGTGAACACTAGCTGACAGCTCGACTACGAGCACACAACCGGATCGGAGAACATCGTGTCTCACAAGGACAAGAAGCAGTCTGTTGCAGACGCCGGCGACCACGCCCGCGAAGCAGTCGCAGACGGCGCGGCCGCCGTCGAAGAATTGGTCACTGCAGCCGTCGAATACCTCAGCCCGAAGGTGAAGGACGCCGGCGAGAAGGTGGGCCCACTGGTCTCGGATGCTTACGAGAAGGTCGGCCCGGGCCTGGCGAATGCCTCGGAGAAGGTGTTGCCCTACTACGAGAAGACCAAGGACAGGGTTGCCGAGAGCGTCCAGACGATGAAGCCGAAGGTGCAGGAACTGCTGGAGAAGGCCGGTGAGGTCGACTACTCCGAGTACAAGGCGAAGGCGAGCCAGCTGGCCGATGCCGCCTCCGAGAATGCCCATACGGCGGCCGGGAAGACGACGAAGGTGCTCCAGGATGCCCTCAAGAGCGCGGGTATCGATCCTTCTGAGCTGTCCGATCAGCTGGCGGGTCAGGCCTCGGCGGCGAAGAAGCAGACGACGACTGCGAAGAAGAAGTGCGGGCTGAGGGGTCGCAGGGCGAAGGCCGAGGCAAAGAAGGCGAAGAAGCGCGCAGAGTTGATCGCCGCGGCCAAGGCCGCTGCCGCGATCAAGATTGCCAAGGAGACGAAGAAGGCCCAGAAGCGTGCGAAGTCGCACAGCCGCCGCAATCGCCTCTTCACGGTCATCGGCATCTTCACGGTGCTGGGCATCATTGTGCTGGCCATCCGCCGGCTGCTCATGCCGCGGGACGACGGTTGGACGCCTCGTGAGCCCGACCAGGACTTCGACGACGTGACCACCGACTTCAGCACCCACAGCGACGAGGACCTCACTCCTCCCGGATCTGGCTCCTTCACGGCCGACGACACATCGGTACCCAGCCGGGCCGCAGAGGGCGACGCCGATGTCCCGCCCGTCGAACCGGACAGCGACACCGATGGCCAGGCGACCACTGAGGAGGCCGAGAATGTCTGGACCGCCGAGGGCGGCCCGGCGCGTGCGGCGGACGCCGCGGGCGCCGATTTCGGACCGGACTCCTATGTCGGTGAGAACCCGCCCGAGGGCTACACCATCAAGGGCAACAAGCGGTCGATGAAGTACCACACCCCCGACGCGGCAGGCTTTGCCCGCACCCACGCCGACGTGTGGTTCTCCAGCGAGGAGGCAGCCGAATCCGCGGGCTTCACCAAGGCCATGCGCTGAACTGAGCTCCTCCCTCACGTGCTGGTGGCCGGTAGCCCCCGGGGTTGCCGGCCACCAGCACGTCCGGCACCTGGGCAAGCCCCCGTCGCGACCCTGCAGTGGCGCCCGCCGCGGCCCGCGGCCCTTAGGCCCCCCCGCCCCCGACGCGGCGCCCATCGACGGCGGCGCGGCGCGCGGCAGGCAACCGCAGACAACGCGAGCCCCCTCCCCC